>PWQB01000421.1 GCA_003556955.1 Nostocaceae cyanobacterium CSSed10_463m | reverse complement strand
ATGTTTGAATGGGTGCGTCAAGACACAGGTAATATAGACTTGGCGCGAACAATGGCAATTCAAGCTTTAGTCGCTGGGCGAATTGTTTATTTATTGAGCATCAGCCAGTTAGCAAGTGTGGTATTTAGGAAACTCAGAGGTCAAGCTGCTAGAATTAATGATGGGAAGGCAATGGCTTTGGGTATAGTCTGCACGGTCTTCCTGCAAATCATCTTTAGTCAATGGGGTGTGATGAATACTTTGTTTAGAACTGCTCCTTTGAATTTAGAACAATGGCTGATTTGTCTGGTTCCGGCTTTACCAATGATTCCTTTGGCTTGGTTTGTTAATCGCATTGATCCTGCGGAATAATTCTTGGCTTTGGTGATGGAAAATATGGATTAGTTCAACAAGTAGGGGCGGGTTTACAAATATGTTGGTTAATCATGAATCATATCTCTAAACCCGCCCCTACAACTAGACGAATTGCGGTATCTAGACCAGAGGTGGTTCCCTCCCCCAGCGATAATTCCCTACTCCCTACTCCCCAAATATGTCATGTTATGGAAATGGTGCTTTAGATTATTAATAATATTTCTGGGAGTTTGGCTGTTCCTGGATTTGGTTTCTCGTCTGGGAGCAGAAATTTTCTGGTTTGAAAATGTCGGCTATGTACAAATATTTCTGCTGCGGATAATTACCCAGGGGGGTTTGTGGATACTTGTCTCTGGTGTTACGGCTACTTTTCTAGTGGGAAATCTCAGGTTTGCACAACAGCTAAAATATCCTGATTCTTTGAAAATTAAGGAAGTCCGGCGCGAGGAAGCAGGAATTGATAGCGATTTACAAAATTTTCTCAGTCCTCATTATTCCAGACGTGAGGAAATACAAACACCTAAATCTCGGACTAAACCATTAAGATTATTCTGGTTGCTACCCATAGCTTTGGTATTCAGCCTATTAGTAGGATTAATGCTGGCTCATTATGGTGAGATAGCCCTTGGTTATTGGCATTCTTCCCTTCTCAAAACTATTCCACCAGTTCCACCGCTATTTAGACTTGAGAGAATTTGGCAATTGATGAGTGTGCAAATTGTCTCTCAAGTTTGGTATGTTGCTTTATTTGCTGGAGTGGCGATCGCCATTATAACTTATCCTGGTTTTTTCTTGAATGCGATCGCCCTTTGTTTCAGCGTCCTCTTTGCTTGGGTAATATCTCACAACTGGGCTAGGGTACTGCAATATTTCCAACCCACAGCCTTCAACTCCTCTGAGCCTTTATTTAATCTAGATATTAGCTTTTATATATTTTCCCTACCATTTTGGGAACTATTAGAACTATGGGGGATGGGATTATTTTTATATGCTTTTGTCGCTGTCAGTCTAACTTATCTCCTGTCCGCAAATAGTGTCAGTCAGGGAATTTTCCCAGGGTTTTCCTCCCAACAACAGCGTCATCTATACGGCTTGGGTGGCTTATTTATGCTGGTTGTCGCCCTGAGTTATTGGCTGAGTCGTTTTGAACTCGTTTATTCTAGGCGTGGGGTAATTTACGGTGCTAGTTACACCGATGTCACGGCAGTCTTACCAGTTTATACCATTTTGTCCGTCTTCGCTTTAGTAGTTGCCTTTTACCTCCTCTGGCGAACATTTGCTTGGAAATCCCAATCTCGATATCGCAAATTTGTATTTTATAGTTTGGGGCTGTATTTAGTCGTAGTTGTAGCAGCCGATTTTGTTCTCCCCAATGTAGTCCAGTATTTAATTGTTCAGCCCAACGAATTACAACGAGAGCAACCATACATTGAGCGTACCATTGCCTTAACTAGGCAAGCATTTGATTTAGAAGTCATCGACGCTCAAACCTTCAACCCCATAGGAGACTTGACAGAAGCCGATATCCAAAGAAACGATTTAACAATTCGTAATATTCGGCTTTGGGATCAACAACCACTCCTAGAAACTAACCGTCAACTCCAACAAATTCGCCTTTACTACCGCTTCCCCGATGCGGACATTGACCGTTATACACTTTTGACAGAAGCACCCGCAGAAAGACCGACAGCACCCGCAGAGGTGACAGAAGCCAACCTAGAGAACCAACCCACAGAACGGCGACAAGTCCTAATTTCGGCGCGAGAATTAGACTATACTGCTGTACCCCAACAAGCTCAGACTTGGGTAAACCGACATTTAATTTATACCCACGGCTACGGTTTTACCCTCAGTCCCGTGAATACCGTAGGGCCAGGAGGGCTACCAGAATACTTTGTTAAAGATATCGCTGGAAATGATGAAAGCGCCCTGAATACCTCCAGTGAAGCCATTCGTGACAGCATTCCCATTGGACAACCCCGAATTTACTTCGGTGAAATAACTGATACTTATGTAATGACTGGGACAAGAGTTAGAGAATTAGATTTTCCCAGTGGTAGTGATAATGTTTACAATATATATGATGGTTTGGGAGGCGTTCGCATTGGTACGGGGTGGCGACGTTTATTATTTTCCATGTATTTAAAAGATTGGCAAATGCTCTTTACACGGGACTTTTTGCCAGATACCAAGGTATTATTTCGACGGAATATTAAAGAACGTATTCAGGCGATCGCACCTTTCTTACAATTTGATAGTGACCCTTACTTAGTCGCCGCCGATGCTAACCCTGAAAATGGTAACGGTGATTTTGCTAGTAATGGTAATTACCTTTATTGGATTATAGACGCTTATACGACAAGCGATCGCTATCCCTACTCTGAGACCACCAGCGAAGAAATTAACTACATTCGTAACTCAGTCAAAATAGTCGTCGATGCTTATCACGGTACAGTTAACTTTTACATCGCCGATACCCGTGACCCGATAATTAAAACTTGGTCAAAAATATTTCCCAACACCTTCAAACCTCTGACTGATTTACCCCCTACCCTCCTCAGCCATATTCGTTATCCGGTAGACTACTTCAAAATTCAATCAGAGCGATTGATGACCTACCACATGACAGACCCCCAGGTATT
>PWQB01000728.1 GCA_003556955.1 Nostocaceae cyanobacterium CSSed10_463m | reverse complement strand
TCTACCTTTGTTTATTGGTTGATCGGGTTGCCAAATTATCATGGATTTGTCAATATATATACTCTGTCCTGCGGAGATGTCTGTCAGGGAATCAGGGTGGTTTTGTATAAATTACAGTATAAACGATTAATTAAGAACCCCTCCCCGCAAGCGAGGAGGGGAACAAGATTTCTGCTTAAATTTTGTTTTTAGGACTGGAAACTCTCTGTGAGAGAGTAGGTATTCATCAATTTCTACCAGAAGATAAATTAACAAAATGCACCAAAAAAACTTAGCATTGTTTAATAAGTCCTAATCAATAATTATATGAGTTACTACATTGCTCCCCGCTTTTTAGACAAACTTGGCGTTCACATTACTAAAAATTTTTTGAATCTACCTGGTGTCCGAGTTCCCTTGATTTTAGGTATTCATGGACGTAAAGGCGAAGGAAAGACGTTTCAGTGTCAGTTAGTCTTCGAGAAAATGGGTATCGAAGTGACTAACATCTCCGGGGGAGAATTGGAAAGTCCTGATGCTGGAGACCCGGCGCGGTTGATTCGTTTGCGTTATCGGGAAACAGCCGAATTAATTAAAGTGCGCGGTAAAATGTGTGTGCTGATGATTAATGATTTAGATGCGGGTGCGGGACGCTTCGATGAAGGTACTCAATATACTGTCAATACTCAGATGGTAAATGCCACACTGATGAATATTGCTGATAATCCTACAGATGTGCAGTTACCTGGAAGCTACGATTCTACACCTTTACATCGTGTGCCGATTATTGTGACTGGGAATGATTTTTCTACTCTCTACGCGCCGTTAATTCGGGATGGACGGATGGAGAAGTTCTACTGGGAAACAGATAGAGATGATAAGGTGGGAATTGTCGGTGGGATTTTTGCAGAAGATGGACTTTCACAACGGGAAGTTACACAGCTTGTTGATACTTTTCCTCATCAATCTATTGACTTTTATAGCGCTTTGCGATCGCGTATTTATGATGAACAAGTCCGTGATTTTATCTATAAAGTCGGTTTTGAGCGTGTATCGTTGCGTGTGGTAAATAGTGCAGAAAAGCCCCCAGAGTTTAAAAAGCCGGATTTCAGCCTATCTCACTTAATTGAGGCTGGTAATTTGATGGTGGGTGAACAACAACGAGTGGAAAATTCCCAATTGGTTGATGAGTATAATCGTCTGAATCGAGGTAGTAAAAATTATCAACCTGTACCACCTGCGCCTGTACCACCTGCGCCTGTAACACCTAGTAATGGTTTCCCCCAACACCAAGTCTCAAATACCCATTTAAGTCTAGAGACACAAGCACAAATCCGCCAAATTTTAGCTCAAGGTCATAAAATTAGCTTTGAACACGTAGATGAACGCCGCTTCCGCACTGGTTCTTGGCAAAGTTGCGGTACTACTTACATGGATGGTGATTGGGATGCTATTTCAGCTTTAGAATCCTGTTTATCAGAGTATGAGGGTGAGTATGTGCGCTTAGTGGGAGTTGATCCGAAAGCTAAACGGCGAGTAGTGGAAACAATTATTCAGCGTCCTAATGGTAAGAATTAAATCAGTGAACAGTTATCAGTTGTCAGTTATCAGTTAACGGAACTTCAAAATCCTTTACTAGCAGGACTTACGCAGAACAAAACGAAAGTAGGGGTAATTCATGAATTACCCTGAAACAAAAATCAAGTTTTCAATCACATCTTGCGTAAGTCCGAAATATGTATACTTTACGCTGACCAGTTTTCGCGGAAGTCTGCGTATAGAGTTAGTCCACCATCTACAAATAAAGTTTGACCAGTAATGTAGCCGGCATCATCTGAAGCTAAAAAAGCTACTGCGGCTGCCATTTCTTCCGTAGTTCCCGCCCGACACATGGGGATATGACTTTCTACAGTTGCCTTTTTTTCTGGGTCATCTATCCAAGCTTGATTGATTGGTGTGACTGTGGCTCCTGGGGCAACAGCATTGACACGGATACCACGATTAGCGTATTCTAATGCTAGGGTTTTAGTGAGATTTTCCATGCCACCTTTGCTAATGGAATAACTCAGATATGTCGGTCTGGGAATTATTTCGTGGACACTGGAAATATTAATGATTACCCCCGAATGGTTTTGGGATAAAAGATGTTTGATAGTTTCACGGGCGCAGAGAAAAGCTCCCCGGAGGTTAACTGCAAGGACTTGATCGAAGTCTGCGGTCTTCAGTTCGTGAGATGGGCATTCTGCTTGGATACCGGCATTGTTAATCAGAATATCTAAACTACCAAAACTGTCAACTACAGTGTTGACCATGTTTACAATATCTGATTCTTGAGAAACATCACCTTGGACTAAGAGCGAACGCATTCCGCAATTTTCGATATCTTTACAGGCTTTCTCTACTGCCATTGCTTCAGTATCCGCCCCTGATTCTGGGGTTTTGCGGTAGTTAATCGCTATATTACACCCGAATTGGGCAAGTTTAACAGCGATCGCCTGACCAATGCCAGAAGTTGCACCTGTAACTAACGCATTTTTGCCTTGTAATCCTTTCATAGTCAAATTGTTCCGTATTCAGTTAGGGACTAGGAACTGGGGAAGAAGAAAGCAACAGCAATGTTCTATTTCTTCTGCGTCCCTCTTGCCTATTCTCCCCAATACCTAGCCCTTTAACATCTGCTATGTGGTACTAGTACAGCACGGTGTAAATATGCATACCCTTGCCAAAAGTGGTAAATCTCAAAATAAAAGCCTCTTAACTTTTGACTTTTGACTTTTGACTTTTGAATTCGGAGCGCAGCGACGTGACTTTTGCTCTGTTTTTATTTAAAGTATGAAACTCGCAAGCTATTTACAGCATTACGAGTTTCACAGATTATATTTCCTGCTAATTTCAGTGAGGCTTTCGCCTCATTAAACTCAGTAATCCAATGACACAGTATTCAGCAGGAAATACTCTTTTCCACTTATGGTAGTGGGTGGAAAAGTAAGTCAGGGAAAAAGCGGTTAAATTCAATTATGAT
>PWQB01000314.1 GCA_003556955.1 Nostocaceae cyanobacterium CSSed10_463m | reverse complement strand
GCATAACTCCACTGAGGTGAATAGCTTTTTCAATTTAAGAGATGCGAATATTCGCAGAATTGCTATGGGGGAACCGAGGAGTGTACCAGCAGGACAATACGCCCAGCAAGTATTGCAACAATTGGGTATTTTTGAGCAAATCAGGCCGAAATTAGTTTTCGCTAACAATGTGCGGCAAGTGTTAGCATCTGTAGAAAGTGGGAACGCCGATGCAGGTTTAGTTTACGCCACAGATGCCAAAATTTCCCCTAGAGTGAAAGTTGTTGTTGCTGCGGATGAAAAATTTCACTCACCTATTGTTTATCCTATGGCAGTTATTCAACGCAGTAGAAATATTCCCGCAGCTAGAGAATTTCTCAATTTTTTATCGAGTAATCAAGCCAAAGCAATACTCAGAAAATACGGTTTTATTGTTAATTAAGCTTTTGGCAGTTCGTTCCTCAAATTAATCAAAATTCCCGAAAATGATGGATTTATCACCCCTGTGGATATCGCTAAAAACCTCTTTATTAGCTACACTGATTACCTTTTTTCTGGGTATTGGGGCAGCCTATTGGATGTTAGGATATCGAGGTAAAGGCAAATCATTAATTGAAGGTATATTTATTGCTCCTTTGATTTTACCGCCGACAGTGGTGGGGTTTTTACTGTTGCTATTTTTTGGCAGAAATGGCCCTGTAGGTCAACTGCTGCAACCTTTCAATTTGAGCATTGTCTTTACTTGGTATGGTGCGGCGATCGCCGCCACAGTGGTAGCATTTCCCATCATGTATAAAACAGCCTTGGGAGCCTTTGAACAAATTGATGGTAATTTGTTAAGAGTAGCGAGAACCTTGGGAGCATCTGAATCTACCATCTTTTGGCGGATTAGTTTACCTTTAGCATTTCCGGGAATTGTCGCCGCTACCAGTTTAGCTTTTGCGCGCGCCTTGGGTGAATTTGGAGCCACCTTAATGTTAGCGGGGAATATTCCCGGACAAACCCAAACCATCCCGATGGCGATTTATTTTGCTGTGGAAGCTGGGGCGATGAATGAAGCTTGGTTTTGGGCGATCGCCATTATGAGTATTTCCTTATCTGGGATTATCACAGTTAACTTATGGCAAGAAAACCGAGGTAAACAGAAAAAACCAAAATCGCCATTTCCCCCAGGACTTAATCATCAAGAATATGAGAAATGTCACACCTCAGATGCAACAGCAACATCAGGATTATTTGTAGACATTGAAAAGAAACTTTCCGGCTTTCGCTTGCAAGCGTGTTTTAGTGGAGATAGTAACACTCTAGGATTTTTAGGAGGTTCCGGCGCTGGTAAAAGCATGATTTTGCGGTGTATTGCGGGTATAGAAACACCCACAAAAGGACGTATTATTTTAAATGGGCGGGTGTTGTTTGATTCAGAAAGAAAAATTAACATACCGCCACGCGATCGCCGCATAGGGTTTTTAATGCAGAATTATGCCTTATTCCCCCACATGACAGTCATGGAAAACATTGCTTTTGGCTTACCTCCAGGGTTATCAAAACTAGCCATTCAGCAGCAAGTACAGGCGCAACTTTTAACAGTGCAGTTAGAAGGATTAGAAAATCGTTATCCCCATCAACTTTCCGGGGGACAGCAACAAAGAGTAGCCTTAGCTAGAGCTTTAGCAATTAAACCAGAAGCATTACTATTAGATGAACCCTTTTCCGCCCTTGATACATATCTGCGCTATCAATTACAAGAGCAATTAGTGGAAACCCTCAGCACATATTCAGGAGTAACATTATTTGTTACCCATAATCTCGAAGAAGCTTATGAAGTATGTGAAGAATTATTAGTCATGTCCGCCGGACAAATTATTGCTAACGATGATAAACAAAAGATATTCAGCCATCCCAATACATACACCGTCGCCCAGTTAACAGGTTGCAAGAACATTTCCCCAGCCACAATAGTATCTGCAAATGAAGTTAAAGCCTTAGATTGGGATTGCACCTTGAAAGTTAACGCACCCTTACCCCCATCACCAACTTATATAGGTATTCGCGCCCATCATCTCAGCTTTAGCAGTGACCCGAATACAGAAAATACCTTTCCCTGTTGGTTAGTGAGAACACGGGAAACACCCCACCGCATGACACTATATTTAAAACTACATAATTCCTGCAATAACCATCATGATTACCACCTACAAGCGGAAGTATTTAAGGAAAAATGGCTAAATCTTCAAGACAAGCCTTTTCCCTGGTATGTGCGGTTAGATACAGAAAAACTGTTTTTAATGCAGGAATAGAAGATTACCAAAACCGCAACAATTAAAACTCACAAAAATTGGTGACTTTACCTATAAAAATCATGTCTGTGATCAGGATCACAGACTCGCTTCAATTCCTTAGCTATTGAAAGACTAAAATTTCGTAACTAATCAGGTCGAATAAACTAAAATATTCTAAGCCTGTAGCTGTAATCCAATCACTAAAACTCTTAACAATTAACTTGTTGATTACTGAGTAGGTAGGCTGAACATTTTTATTGATATTAACTACTTTTTCTAGTTGAAACCCTGTATTTTTGGCAATCTCTTGATAATCTCGCAAACTAATAAAATTTATCTTTTGTGTTGCTTTTGAACCATAGGTACCAGTGATGAGAGGATTTAATACTTGTTTTTCTAAATTTTGCCACAGGCGGTTGATTTTATCGTTAATCAGAAAATCTACGATTATTAATTTACCACCTGGCTTCAATGTGTTTCTCACTTCTTTAAAGAATATTTTTCTACTAGGAAAAGCAAAAATACATTCTAAAGCGATCGCATAATCAAATAAATGGGGAAAATCCGGTAAATCACAAGCATTAGCACAAATAAAATTTATCTGATTATCATTTTGAGGCTGAATAGTTTCTCTAGCTCTAATTACCTGAGCTTCATCAATATTTACTCCCACTAAATTTAGTTGAGAAAATTGATTATTTAACATACTGATTGTGCCACCAAAACCGCAACCGGCATCTAAAAT
>PWQB01000240.1 GCA_003556955.1 Nostocaceae cyanobacterium CSSed10_463m | reverse complement strand
ATGGAGAGCCGATATGGAATTTATCAAGCGTATCCTGCGGATAATTCGCGCTAACATCAATAGTCTGATCGGCAATGCAGAAGATCCTGAAAAGATTCTGCAACAATCTGTGATCGAAATGCAGGAAAACTTGGTACGATTACGACAAGGTGTAGCACAAGCGATCGCTACTCAAAAACGCACAGAACGACAGGCGACAGCAGCGCAATCAACTTCAGAAGAATGGTATCGTCGCGCGCAATTAGCACTACAACAAGGAAACGAGGTTTTAGCCAGAGAAGCTTTAACTAAACGCAAAGCCTACCAAGAAACGGCTACGGCTCTCTGGAATAAAATCGAGCAGCAAAATGATGTAGTAGCTAGACTAAAAAAAGATACGCGATCGCTGGAGTTGAAAATTGGTGAAGCTAAAACTAAAAAAGATATGTACATAGCTCGCGCTCGTTCGGCTGAGGCTACTGTCCGACTTCAGGATATGCTGGATACAAGTTCTGCTACAAGTAGTCTGAATGCTTTTGAGCGCATGGAAGATAAAGTTTTGCAAATCGAAGCGCAAGCCGAAGCGATCGCCGTACTCGGTACTGATGACCTGCAAAAACAATTTGACTCCCTAGAATCGGCTGGTGACATTGATACAGAACTAGCAGCGATGAAAGGACAGGGTTTAGATGCAGGTAAAAATGCACCACCACAACAGTTACCAAAAAGTCAAGACTCTTAATGATTGGGCAATCAGCAAAGTTAGGATATATCTTAAAAAATAACGGGTGTCGGAAGTACCGCACCAAACCGGAAAGATTACATTGAAATGGGAAGCTATTAAATAGTAAAAAAGCTAACTGTCCCTCAAAGCGCATAAAATCTACAAGGAAAAACAAAATTATGGGATTATTTGATCGGATTAGACGAGTAGTCAGTTCTAACCTCAACGACTTGGTGAATAAAGCTGAAGATCCTGAAAAAATGCTAGAGCAAGCCATCCTGGAAATGCAGGAAGACTTGGTACAGTTGCGTCAGGGTGTGGCTCAGGCGATCGCCGCTCAAAAACGCACGGAAAAACAGTATAATGATGCCCAAAATGAAATCAACAAGTGGCAACGCAATGCTCAGTTAGCACTACAAAAAGGTGATGAAAACTTAGCACGACAAGCCCTAGAACGCAAAAAAAGCTTTAGTGATACCGGACTGGCACTCAAAACTAGTCTAGATCAGCAATCAACTCAAACCGAAACCCTCAAGCGCAACTTAATCCAGCTAGAAAGCAAAATTTCTGAAGCCAAAACCAAAAAGGAAATGCTTAAAGCTCGGATTACCTCAGCTAAAGCTCAAGAGCAACTGGAAGGCATGGTACGTGGGATGAATAGCAGCAGCGCTATGTCCGCCTTTGAGCGTATGGAAGAAAAAGTCTTGATGCAAGAAGCTCGCGCCCAAGCAGGTGCAGAACTGGCTGGTAATGATTTAGAAAGCCAATTTGCTCAGTTGGAAAGTAGCGATGTTGATGATGAATTGGCAGCATTGAAGGCACAAATGCTCCCACCTGCGGCTGCACCTAACCAATCTCAACTGCCACCAGAACAAGAAACCACCGCCCCCAAATCGAATCAAGGCAATGAAGTAGTTGATTCCGATTTAGAAGCCCTAAAAAGGCAATTGGATCAAATGTAACTTAAATATGCTTCTTTCCAAACCTATGTAGAGACTGATTATCAAACGTCTCTACATTTTTTGTGGGCAATTTCTCTGGTTCTCGACGCTAACAGCATCTAGCAGTTTTACGATAAAGTATTGTGTGTGCGAACTTTGATCAATGCCACCTAATGGAGAGTCTAATGAGTAAGGGTGTAATCACCATAACTGATAGTGAATTTGAAACCGAAGTATTAAAAGCCGAGCAGCCTGTATTGCTTTACTTTTGGGCTTCCTGGTGTGGCCCTTGTCAACTGATGTCGCCAATCATTAACTTAGCGGCTAGCAAATACAGCGATCGCCTAAAAATTGTTAAAATCGAAGTCGATCCCAACCCCATGACTGTGAAACAGTACCAAGTAGAAGGTGTACCAGCTTTGAGACTAGTTGAGGGAGACAAAGTATTAGCATCCACAGAAGGAGCTATTGGCAAAGACAAATTACTCAACTTATTAGATACGCACTTAAGTAGTAATTAGTCAATAGTAGCTCACTAAAAACTAACGACTAATGATTTACCCTGAGCGTAGCCGAAGGGCTAATGACTAATGACTAATATGCAGTTTGCTAAACGTTTACACCCCCTGCAATCCAATGTATTTGCTGATATGGACAAAGCTAAGGCTGCGGCTTTATCAGCAGGACGGCAGTTAATTGATTTGTCTCTGGGGTCTTCTGATTTACCAGCCGCTCCTCACGTGATTGAGGCGATCGCCAAATCTCTCTATGAACCAAGTACCCACGGGTATTTGTTGTTTCATGGTACACAAGCATTTCGCCAAGCGGCTGCTAAGTGGTATGAACAAAAATTTGGCATCCAAGTTGACCCAGAAACGGAAGTACTGCCCCTGATTGGTTCCCAGGAAGGTACAGCCCATCTACCCTTGGCACTACTTAACCCAGGAGATTTTGCGCTGTTGCAAGATCCGGGTTATCCCTCCCACGCCGGGGGAGTTTATTTGGCTAGTGGTCAAATATACCCAATGCCCCTAAAGGCAGAAAACAATTTTTTACCCGTATTTGCTGATATTCCTGGGGACGTTTTAGCGCAATCGCGGATGATGGTATTGAGCTATCCTCATAATCCGACAACGGCGATCGCTTCTTTATCTTTTTTCCAAGAAGCAGTGGCTTTCTGTCAGCAACACAATATCGCCTTGGTTCATGATTTCCCCTATGTGGATTTGGTATTTGCAGAAAATGAAGCTGTAGCTAATACCTCATGTTTAGTTCCTTCTGTACTGCAAGCTGATCCAGAAAAAAGCGTCTCTATTGAATTTTTTACCCTTTCCAAATCTTACAATATGGGCGGTTTCCGT
>PWQB01000482.1 GCA_003556955.1 Nostocaceae cyanobacterium CSSed10_463m | reverse complement strand
TTAGAGCTAGTGGTAAGTCCTTGGATGCTTTGGTGTGCAATGCGGCTATTTATATGCCTTTAATCAAGGAACCATTGCGAAGTCCAGAAGGATTTGAGTTGAGTGTGGCGACAAATCACCTGGGACATTTCCTGCTGTGTAATCTGCTCTTAGAAGATTTGAAAAATTCACCTTCTTCTGAGCCAAGGCTGGTAATTTTGGGAACTGTGACGCATAACCCCAAGGAATTGGGAGGAAAAATTCCACCCCGTCCAGATTTGGGCGATTTGAAGGGTTTTGCTGAAGGTTTTAAAGAACCGGTGGCGATGATTGACGGTAAGAAGTTTGAACCGGTTAAGGCTTACAAGGATAGTAAGGTATGTAATGTGTTGACGATGAGAGAGCTACATCGGCGTTATCACGAGTCACATGGTATCACTTTTAGCTCTCTTTATCCTGGTTGTGTAGCAACAACTGCCTTATTTAGAAATCACTATCCTTTGTTTCAGAAGATTTTCCCCATTTTCCAAAGGTATATTACCGGGGGTTTTGTAACTGAGGAAGAATCAGGCGATCGCGTGGCGGAAGTTGTCAGCGATCCTCAATATAATCAATCTGGTGCTTATTGGAGTTGGGGAAATAGACAAAAGAAAAATGGTAAGTCTTTTCTACAAGAGGTTTCCAATGAAGCCAGTGATGATGATAAGGCTGAACGGATGTGGGAGTTAAGCGCTAAGTTGGTGGGATTGTCTTAGAGGATGTTTTAAAATAGTGCAGAAAAAATGTAGGTTGGGTTGACGTAAGGAAACCCAACATTCTTGAGAGCGTTGGGTTTCGCGTTGCTCAACCCAACCTACGTCTAATGCACTATTTTAGGCTTGTCAATCCACTACGGTTAATTTATATTCCTTGATATACATGGAAGTTTTTTTAGTTATCTTTTAGGAAATACCTGAGATAAATCCAAAACTAAATCAGAAAAAACGGGTAAATTAACTGTCTCATTAGGCAATAAAATTAACTTGTGGCGATAGCCAAATTTGTTGTTTAAATCTTGATAAGGTACACTATAGCACTCTAGATAATTATCTACTAAATTAAATATCCAATAATTATTAATACTCGCTTTTGCATAAAGCGGTAATTTTATCTCTTGGTCATATTTTAAAGAGGAATCAGCAACCTCAATTACTAGCAATACATCAGATGGCTGAGGATGAGTTTCTAGATAATCATCAGGACGATTCTGCACAATGGCTAAATCGGGTTCTGGTTCGCTTTCATTAGGAATAATAATTGGTTCTTGTCCTCTCAGAGTCGCTTGTTCTCCAATCAGCTTAAATAACTCACGATACAAGCGGGTATTGCAAACAGAGTGTGACGTACCTTTAGCAACCATCTGGACTATTTCCCCTTCAATTAGCTCAACTCGGTCATCCTCTGTGAAAAAGCCGAGTTCTGCCAGACGGTGATATTCATCTATGGTGAAGCGTTTAGCAGTAGTTAGGCTCATAACAGCTAAGAGATACAGCGTTATTTTTATTTTAATATATTGGTAAGGGATGATTGCTTATTGCATATTTGAGATATCTATTCTTCTTCTTTAGAAGCTTCTGCTGTACTTACAACCTTCCAAGGAAAATCAAAATAAGGTTGAATTTTTTGCAATTCATGGATAGATTCTATAAAAAACGATTTAATACTAGATAATTGGTCTGGTTGAGATAAAAACTCTTGTAGGCTTTTGCGATAAAAAATGCTAGGCCATTTTGGATCAATAGTTATATAAGAAGTCCATTTATTAGGATATTTATTAACTACTTGCTGCATTACTTCAACAAATTTTGGATGTTCTTTAAAGCCAGTAGAAACTTCTAAGCATATACCTAAATATGGATATTCAGTCAAATTTTCTGGGTTTAAATTAAAATATCCCAGACCACACCAACAATTCCAACGATCAAAATGGTTATAGATAATATATCTGTTCTTCGATGTCCATTGAGTCATACTTGGTCTGCCTTTAGTGACATGGCCAAAAGCATTCTTAAATTTATGTTCTACCTCTTCACTGAGTGTTGATTCCATAAAATTCAGAGTTTTGTTGAAATTGACCATTGTCAATAAATCAACAGGTGAAAGTTGGTTATTATGCGACATTCTGTGAATCTCCATAAAGGTTAATATTTCTTTAGCCAAAGTATCCGTTTCGTACTTCTTCAAGAAGCTATAAAACTGGTACCACCTCAATTGAAAAAATTTTACGTTTGGGGTTAATTTTTGAATTTCTTCCTTTGGTTCGTAATCACGAGTGATATAAACTAGAGTTCGCTGTTGAGGATATGATAAACTGCTCAAAATTTCAGCATACCTTTGTAATTGTTCCCATCCTTCAGTAGAACCAATTTTCGACTCAATAAATATGATATCTGTCTGAGTATAATGTTCTAATTTAATGACAATATCAGGTTTACTACCGCTATGATGATGTTTTAATGGCTGATAGGATTCTTGAGTTGAAAGGTTGATAGTTATTTCATTTTCATCACATATAATTGATTCATGTTTGAGCCAAGCAATTAAAATATCGTGATTGATATCTAGAAAATAAGCAATAATTTCTGTAAAAAAGTCTTCAAGCGGTTTATTCTCTGAATGCAAATTTAGTAAGTTGGT
This sequence comes from Nostocaceae cyanobacterium CSSed10_463m, assembly GCA_003556955.1. The sequence goes on along the minus strand of PWQB01000482.1, from coordinate 351 downwards.
AAATAATGACATTTTTTAGAAAAATAATATTATCATGCAAAAGCTACACATAATCACTCAAGTGATTATGTATATTTTTTAGTGCTATTTATTTTAAAGTTGTATAAAGTTTAACTTAGAAATTATGCTTTGGCAAGATTATTGACGGTAAGAGGATGTTTTAAAAGTTTTCTTTTTAGTAGCAAAACGTTTTAGATCCCCCTAAATCCCCCTTAAACAGGGGGACTTTGATTCTAGTTCCCCCCTTTTTAAGGGGGGCTAGGGGGGATCTGCGAGTGCTTAACATGAGAGCCAACTACTTTTAAAACATCCTCTAAGAACCTCACCCCAACCCTCTCCTTAGCAAGGAGA
>PWQB01000283.1 GCA_003556955.1 Nostocaceae cyanobacterium CSSed10_463m | reverse complement strand
GTTAACGATATTTGCACATTGGAGATCCCCCTAAATCCCCCTTAAGAAGGGGGACTTTGAGGACTTTAGCCCCCCTTTTCAAGGGGGGTTGGGGGGATTGCCTACGGCACGCTACGCGAACAAAACCTTAACCGAAAAGTATTGCGCCCCTAGGAACCAATACCCATTAAACTCCTTCGACAGCAGCAACGATACCGAAGATGAAAAATAGAAAGCCGCCAGTAAAGGTGAGTTGACGTTCCGAAATGCGTCCGGCTATGAGTTTACCGCCAATGACGGCGATCGCTGTACAAATTGTGTGTCCTAAAACTGCACCTGTTGCTACTCCCACGGCGTTATATCTGGCGGCTAGGGCAATGGTGGCAATTTGCGTGCGATCGCCCCACTCTGCTACAAATGTCAGTGTAAAGGCTTCTATTAAAATTGCTAAAGGAGTTTTTATATTTGTTTGTAACTCTGCCTTTTCTACTACCTCTTTAGCTTCATTGACTTCTGTCTCACAGTTACCACCAGACATTTTACTCGCTTCATATAAAAGCTTAATCCCAAAGGCAAAAAATAAAATTATTTCCGCATACTTCAGATAAGTTATTGGCAATAAAGATACAACTCGCCCAAATAATACCGATAGAATTGTCATGGAAGCTAAGGCGGATGCTACACCTAAGAAAACTAGCTGGCGCGAGTGTTTCATCGCTAAAATTACAGCTATAAAGAATGTTTTATCCCCTAGCTCCGAAATGGTAATTAGTAATAAACCTGCTGTAAATGCTGTTAACACTCTCTCAAACTCCTGAAGGATTTTTTACCTGTGTGGAGCTTCAATGAAAGAGTTAACACTTCACTGAGAGCTACACACAACTTTTTTGTGTAAACTCAGTGAAGGTCTCGCTACCAAATATTTATTATTTGTTATCTGAACCAGGCTCATCACCAGTATGTTGACTCAGATACACTGGCTTATAAATTACAACTAATTTACTGCCAGGAGCTACTCCCCTTCTAGTTGATGTTTAGTATACATCTGTCTCTAGTAGGAGTCAAGCACAATTGCCTATGGTTCACATCTTGCACCCGTCGCAAAAACCCGCCGGAGGTTCAAACCCTCGTCTAATAGCACAAGTCATCTAAAGACGACTGGGAAAAGATTTCAGTCCATTAAAATGGACTTTAGCTATAAGTGCGGAAATTGATTTCTACGCGGGTTTTGTAGCTGATTTCAAATGGTGCAAGATATAAGCGCCCCAGGAGGGGAAGTCAAAAGTCAAAACTATGAAATCCCCTCCCAACGAATAAAACAAACACATTTTTCTTGTTTGGCTAAAAGCCTTGCTATATCAGGGTTATAAAATGTGTTAGTTAGAAGTATGTTTACTCCGCCTTGATTTGATTACTTGCACTCAAGTCTGAGTCAGCACTGCTAGCAGTGGTTTCTGGCATAGCTGAAGAGTGATGTTCTGCTATTAGCCATTGATTGCCGACTCGATTATAAACAAAGGTGTATCTTGCTTTAACTTCCTGAGTCTGACCATTATTTGTCAGAGCAAAGGTATATACCCCTGAATCAATGGCGACACCACAATAAATGCGAATACTACGGAAATTAATTTTACCTACGGGTTGTAGTTGCAAGAAATTCACAAAGTAGTCATGAATTTCTTTATGATTTCGTCGCACTTGGTTGGAAACCGTTGGTAACAAAATAGCATTTCTGGCATAGTTCTTAGTAACTAAGTTTGGATCTCTTGTCTGTAAAGAACTATTCCATCGGTCGAAAAGTCCGGCAATTTCTGGTCTAGTAACTCTAGGACAGTTAGTTTGCGCTTGAACAGGAGTTATTGGCACAAAACTGGAAAAAGCAACTGCTGCACTAAAAACTGATGAGAGAGCAGACCGAAAAATTGTCGTTTTCATTACCTTTGTATTGTGAGGCGATAGTGAACTGTGAATACACCAACCAAACTTTTGCAAACCGCAGAGTTAGAGCTATTTGAATAGCGATTCAAACTTACCATTAGCTTGAAGAAGCTATATCAAAACTCTTTCCATCAAAAACCACTTTAGGAAACAAATAACTATAATTGTTAGTTGTTAACAGTGATTATATAATCATAATTTCCATCTTGAGTATCTTGCTAAAGTAATAGTTTTTCTTTGTTTTCTATATCTAAAGGGTTAAATGATATTTCTCAAAATACGCATATTGGCTTAGATCCCCGACTTCTTAAAGAAACCGGGGATCTTGATATTCGTAGCTAACGATACTACAAAATAAATGATTTAATTTTGGGGAAATTTTTTAATACTTGCGCTCTTTTGGCTCAAACATATTAATCACCACGGGGCGATATTGAATGTCAATACCTGCTGGTGAATAATAAGCCATTGTATGTTGCAAAAAATTAGTATCGTCTCGCTGGGGATAATCTTCACGAAAGTGTGCGCCGCGACTTTCTCGACGATTTAGGGCTGAGGCGAGAATTGTTTGTCCTACTACCATTAAACTTCGTAATTCTAAAGCTTCTACAAGTTCTGTATTCCAGCAGCTACCTTTATCATCTAAATAAATTTGTGGATATTTTTGTTGTAATTCGGTGATTTTTTGCCAACCTTCCCGCATGACTTCTTCAGTCCGGAAAACCGCACAGCATTCAGTCATACAATCTTGGAAAGCTTGACGAATTTCGTTAATCCGATGTTTCCCTGGCTGTTCTATTAAGGTTTGGATTTCTTGCTGGGCTGCTTGGATATACGCTGACTCGTTCACAGACGGTAACTTTCGATTCTGCACATATTGAGCGATCGCCGCCCCAGTGCGCTTACCATAAACTATACATTCTAACAGCGAATTACTACCAAGACGATTAGCACCGTGTACAGAGACACAAGCTGTTTCCCCAGCCGCAAAGAAGCCTTCAACTAAATTATCTCCACTGCTGCGAACTCGTCCATCGGTGTTCACTGGGATACCACCCATACAATAGTGATTTGTGGGGCGAATCGGCATCGGC
>PWQB01000562.1 GCA_003556955.1 Nostocaceae cyanobacterium CSSed10_463m | reverse complement strand
TTTTCTGCTCGTCCTTCATCCCAGGCTGTGAGACTTTCATGGGCAATTTTTTCGCCTTTTTTGTCAGCAAAGGGTGTGGTCTTCCGTTCAATTTGCGTAGTTTCTAACAGATGTCCGCAGGCTTCGTGGAAGATGACCCCACCGAAGTGATTGGCCATGATAATCGGGTATGTCCCTGAATCTACATAATCTGCATAAAGCATTTTTCCGGCAGATTCGGCAATTTTCTCGGATGCGTCTCGATAATCCCAAGTTCTCAGGAAGTTAGCATCGCTGGTATTACCAGCTCGTTCACCGATAGAGGTACGATTAGCACCATCTGCACACAATAGGTTAAATCCTACGGATTGAGTCAGGCGAATATCACGGGCAAATGTGCCATCACTAGCAGCAACTAGAACTTCTTGCCAATCTCGAAAATATGAGGCGCGACGTGATTGTACATGGTTAGCTTTTTTCTGGAGGTGGGTAGTACCATCCAGCAGGACTTCACCCATTTCTTGGATAGAACTACACAGAGGTAGCCATCCATCTTTACCCCTTTTCGTGGCGTAGTCTCTAAGTAATTCTAAATTTATTTCTGGGATGAAGGCGTTATGAGTCGGTAGTTCTAATCCTAAAATAGAAAGTCCTTTTTCTAAAGCCGCTTTCAAACCCGAAAAAGACAGATCATTGGTGCTAACGTAACAGTCGGCTTTGCCACGAAATACTCTGACTCCTGCACCTGTAGCTAAAGTGGGTGAAATGCTGGTAATTGCGTCGTCTTCTGCCAGACAACTGATATAGTTACGACGTTCTAAGAATAATTCTATGAAGTCAGCACCTGCGGCGCGTCCAAGTCCCAGCAGGGTAGCTAGAGGAGCTTCCCAGGTTTCATCAAATCGCTCTGGTGTGGATGAATATTTAAGTGTGGGGATTTGGTTGGAGAGAAGTAGGGTACTTGTAAGCATGAATAGTTCCGTCTGCTGGCGTTATAGTTAGGTTTACTGTATTTTCTTTACTTGTATATCTATCTCAGTTAATAACTTTTTTGATTTATTACAAGATAGTTCTTCCTTATCGAATTTATTATAACAAATAATAAAGCGATTGTCAACTTGCAATACCCTGATTATCTGCGCCATTTTACTGTCAGTACTGATTAGATTAATGGGATAATTTGTGTCTGAGGTATTAGCGTATTGCTAACGCGAAAGCTATGCCTTAAGCTCTAGTAAGAATTACTTTATACTAAATGGAATAAAATATCCAGAATAATTGAACGCAGATGGACGCAGATTAACACAGATAAAGATGGATTAATCAAGAAATTTCAGGATGATGTGCAGTTTCCCATAAAATTAGTATTAGTAAAGGGGAAAAATATAAAGGTTGAATTTTATGGTTTCATCCTGCAACTATGCAACTCCCAATTTTTTGGCGTTTGTTAACTTCTAATCTTTTGTAGGAGGTTCAGACCTTGGTTAAATATTTTAAGTTAAGCATTTGCGAAGTTCAGTGTCAACGAAGCTGATGGGATGGCTTTGCTGTACTTTAATTTGAAGTTTTTGAAATTATGGGGAGTTTGCTGTTGCCGCTTTGGCGAAAATTTTAGGTATTGAAAACGGCAAAGGCAAACGTGGAAAACTTGGTTTTTAATGTTGTGGTTATCGCAAAGTGCTGAGTGGGTAGGGGCGGGTTCAAGAGTCAGTCTGTGGTTCGTCGAAATCCTTAGTAAACCCGCCCGTACATCAAGGCTTCCAGCAATCAACAATGTCCTAACGTGTATGGGTAGTGCTATATTTATATTTTATTGTTAGTTCTAGCCTGGCGATAAAGTCCGCGAGTAAGATGATTATACCTATGATATTTTCCCGAACTAATAGTTATCTCAAATAGCACAGTTGAGAAAAACTTCCAGATTTAGTTATCAGTTGAGAACTGCCATAGGAACCTATAATTGGAATTTCATCAGACTCGGAAGCAAAAGACTTTTGTTCACTCAAGTGAAACCAACCTTCTATATGTATGGAGAGAAAGGTAGTTGCAGATTCTGAAGGATTTAATCCATTATGAGAAAGTAATAGTTGAATATCACTAGATCCTGGCAATATTTGCTCTTCACTATCAAATATAATTGTACCGTTGGTTGTTCCAGGACCCTCCTCAATTGCTGGACCAGTCAGAGTGAGATTGATATTGCTATAAATACCATTGTGAAAATCGAATGAGCCAGTTAATGTTCCTCCATCATCAAATGATATGTTGTTTGCTGTCCATCTTGAAGCTTGAGTTGGAGATTTGCTTCCAACAACACCAGCAGAACTACTACCCACGATTAATGGCAAAACACTAGATAGCTGCATGAGAATTCTCCTTGATAAAGTGAAAAGAACGCACTGACACGAAAATTACGGACTGAAGCGGCAAAAAAGCGTAGCATACAGTACCAAAAGCTGTTTACTTCAATAAAAGTATAAATAAGTACTAATTATTTATACTTTCCACACCGAAGTATCAGTAATTTATTAGTTACAATGTAATCTAATATAAAACCTGAGCGCAAGAGTCTTTACCTTAATTTATCGGAATGTTCGATTTCCTTTGCATTAATTTCACTTTTCACGTAATTTGAACACAGCATTTCTCGGCTGAGTAAGGAAAAAGGATTCTAACCCGCAATTAAAAAAATAAGTTGATACACCTGAGTGGATGAGAAAAAACCGTATTTCCACTACAAGTACTCAGGAGTAGAGAGGTCTAAGTTTAAGTATTTGCTCTAGTGTAAGTCGCAGACAATTAGTTTTATTTGCCACATTAATGAGAGATTATCAAAATATATTCTGAATAAACATATATCATCTCAGTGTAAAATACAGCAATTAGCTGAAAAATTATCAAACCCCACCCCTAACCCCCTCACAAGGGTAGGTTTTTAATGTTATCTGTGAAGGCAAGACTTGGAAGACAAGGAGGGAAAGTAGACAAGGTAGATTTTATACGGGCGATAGTCTTTTGACGGATTGTTATTGT
>PWQB01000266.1 GCA_003556955.1 Nostocaceae cyanobacterium CSSed10_463m | reverse complement strand
GCTCCAGAACTACAATCCTTCCAGGAGTTACCATTGGTTGTGGTGCAGTAGTTGCGGCTGGCGCAGTAGTTACCAAATCAGTGGAACCATTTACAATTGTGGCTGGAGTACCAGCAAAAAAAATTAATGAACGCAATCGGGAATTAAATTATCAGCTTGGTTCTTCGCAACCTTTTTTTTAAATCATTTTTATTACTTAAAACTTAACTATATTAATGCCACCAAAAGTTTCTATTTGTCTACCAAATCTCAATAATCGAAGATTTTTGAATGAACGCTTAGACAGCATTTTGTGCCAAACTTTTCAAGACTGGGAACTTGTCGTAGTTGATAGTTATTCTGATGATGGTGCATGGGAACTATTCCAAGAATATGCAGAAAAAGAGCCTAGAATTAGGCTGTTCCAAGCGCCACGTGAAGGTATTTATGCTGGATTTAATGCTTGTATAGGTCTTGCTCATGGTGAATATATTTACATTGCTACCAGCGATGACACAATGAGTGCAGAGTGTTTAGAGAAGATGGTAATAGCTCTTGATGAGAATCCTGACTGCAATTTATGTCAGTGTGGCTTGATAATTATTGATGAAAACTCTCAACCGCTTCCTCCTGAACAACAATGGAATCAGGCTGGTGCGTGTAATTACTTTAAATCTTGGCTAAAGCAATATCATAAAAGATTAGCTCCTCATGACGGTATTCTTCATTTTGCGGTCAACACTGTCTATACCTCTATTACCCAACTACTGATCCGCAAGCAGGTTTTTGATGAAATTGGTTACTTTGAAACGTGCTGGGGAGCTATGGGTGATTTTGAATGGGAAATGCGTGCATCATTGCTCTACAACACTGTTTATATTCCTGAATATTTAGCAACTTGGCGAAAACATTCTGCTCAAGCAACGACAAATCCTTATACTTCCAAAAATCTCAATACTCTTCTAAAAATGGCAAATCATGCTCTGGAAGTTGCAAAAAAAATTAACCCTATTAAATTGACAGAAATTTCATATTCAGAATTAGCAGTTGAATATAAAATGGCAATAATCACTATAGGAATCAATGAACATAAATCATTATTTTACAAATTTATATACTTGCTATGGTGTTTAATAAAATTACCTAAGACTACAAGTAAATATATGTTTAACAAAATGTTTTTTCCTGAAAAAAATAAAGGTGATTCAATTGATTGGATAACCAGCAAAATTAAAAGCTTAGGTGTGCCTGAGCCAATTCATATAAAAATAATTAACAATCAATGAAGCTTATATTTAATTATTAAATCCTAAGTAAATGACTTTGAATATTTTACGTTCCTGTGCTTTTCCTTTCAAACACCCCACCAATGGTGGCATCCATCGTTCAGAGCAAATTTTAGAAATCTTGGTAAAACATAATATTTCTGTAACAGAACTACACGAATCCAAATTAAGCAAATCAAGACCTATTCGCGATCGCCTAAGAGGAGTAGGTATTTGTATACAAGATGGCAACTGGGATGCTTTTCGCGATCGCCGCATAGGTGGACTAGGCCAAAATTTCCATCAATATCAACAGGAACTGACCAAAGCTGAACGATTTGATGCTTTAATTTGGGAAACTACAGCCGAATCTGTGACTCCCAAAATTGGCAAGAAATATAATCTGCCAGTTATTGCATTACCACCTCAACTAGAGTCGTTTTTTCAAATATCTTTCTTTAATCGTCCTTCAGGTGCAGTTTTTGAATACTTAAAGCAAGAAATTCAAGCCCTGAGTTTAGTAAATTCAGTTTTCACAATTTCCGCAGAAGACCAAATTATTTTAAAAAATTCTGGCATTAATGCTGACTATCTTCCTTACTATCCTTCTCAGAGATTGGTTGAATTTTACTCCCAAATTCGCCAACAAAGAGAACAGCATACCCAAAAAGAGTTTGTCATCTTAGGTTCTGTACAAAATTATCTGACGCGAGAAGGTATTCTAGAACTACTTGCCTGGATTAATCTTTATCCTGACAAAGAACTACTCAACATTACACTTGTGGGCAACCAAACAGAAACACTAAAAAATATCATTGATTATCCCTGGTTGAAAATTCTCGGAACAGTGCCTCAAGCAGAACTAGAAAATTTATTAGTCAGAGCAAAAGCAATATTAATTCATCAAATCAAGGGAGTAGGAGTGCTAACTCGTATTCCAGAAATGCTAGTTGCTGGTATCCCTGTAATTGCTAATCGAATTGCGGCTCGTAGTGCAACTCATAGTCCCGGAATTTACATCTACGATGATCCTGAAGAGTTGCAAGATTTACTCAGGGGAACATTTGACCAAGTACCTTGTCCCCAACCTCCAATAAAAGCAGAATTAAGGCTAGTTAAAGCTATATTAAATACTCAAAGCTAATCTCATTATATGAAAATCCTTCACCTCCCAGTTGCTTATTTACCCTGGACAACCGGTGGACGTGAGGTTTACTGTCATCGCTTATGCCAAAACCTTCAACTTTTAGGTGCTGATGTACAAGTAGCCATTCATCAAGAACCAAATGGCCGGGAACCCCTGGGAAATCACCAGCATGAAGGTGTTCCCGTTCATGTTCTACCCTCTATTCCTGATCGTGGCGATCGCCTTGCTAGTGTCAGCCGAATCACAAAACATCCTATAGGCTTTAGGGAACTGCTGGCTGAATACCAACCCGATATAGTCCACTTCCATGATTCTTGTAGTAGTGCAGGTATTACACATATGCACTTGGCTAAAGAAGCAGGTTGCAAGGTGGTCATGACCTATCATAGCCCTGGTCAATCTTGTATACAAAGTGCGCTACTCTATCACGGTAAGCAAGTTTGTGACGGCAAAATATCAGGCTATCGTTGCACAGAGTGTCGATTAAGTTATGCAGGATTACCATCCCCTCTGTCTCAACTTGTGGCACTTGGTTCTCCTACATGGATTGATCCTGCTAGTCCAGGTAAATTAAACCATGTTTTAACAGCCAGAAAAATGACTGAGCTACATCATGCTGCATGGT
>PWQB01000533.1 GCA_003556955.1 Nostocaceae cyanobacterium CSSed10_463m | reverse complement strand
CGAAAGTACTTTTACTTCTGCTTTTCAAGTCATTATACCTGCGAGAATTTTGCCCTTTGATAAGTTCAATAATATAGCCAAAATTAAACACGTCAACTGTCCAGTATTAATTATTCACGGTAAAGCTGATGAGATAATTCCTATTAGTCATGGCAAAAAGTTATATGCTGCTGCACCGTCACCAAAGTTATATTTATGGGTGGAAGAAGCAACTCATAATGATGTTTTCTGGGTGGCTGGTGAAAGATATGAAAATATTTTGAGAGAGTTTACCAAGATTCTGAAGAAAAACGAGCGATCGCCTATTTCATCAAGGGTGAACAAGCGTTAATATTATCGTAGCGATCGCCATAATTATCTCAGCCAAAATGATCAACGGAAATTACCAGGATTCAGACGGGTAGGGGGTTGAGGCTGAGGATTAGTTGCGGCGCTACTTGGTTGCAGAGTCCCACCATCTTGAGGCGCGAGATAAGGTTTCAAATTAATACCACCTCTTGTCGATGCAGTAGTGCGATTGTTACCACCACCTAAGAGTGTACGCCCTAAATTGTATAATTCGTTGATTCCTCCCCGATTGCGATCGCCATAAGTATTCACAGCAGTTGTCTGTTGTCCACTATCAGCAGTCATCAAGTTTTGGAAAACGCTATTACGGACAACAAAGGGATCTTGTCCACGAGGTACTGTCAGTACAATACGACAAAACGGGTTAGCCTCAGTGGTTACACAGATAATATTCTCATTATTCTCTACAGCTATTTGCAATTCTTGTAAACCATCTGGGCGGTATAATTCTAAACGACTGGCAATAGCTTCACAGCGTCTTTGGGGACTCCAACCACCACCTAAAGCCGCCGGTGCTGCCCAAGGAAAGAACTGTCCGGGGATATTTTGGGGTTGATACATAACTGTATACCGCCCATTATGGAATTGACAGCTAAACCGAGTTCCAGTAGTTACAGTTTGTGAACCTGTGGGGATACCTGTATTTGTACCAGTGTTTGTACCTGTGGGCGTTGATGTCCCGCCTGAAGGGATTGTGGGGACAATAACATCACCAGAATTAGAATTATCAAATTGAGCAAATGCCGTAGAATTACCTAAGAATAAAGATAAGCCCAGACTGCTCAAAAATATAAACTTTAAAGGTTGTGAAAACATAAATTACTGCCCAGTGTAAATAGATTAGGGAACTGATAACTTAAGTGACGAAAAATTTGGTACTTTTGATTCATCAATAACTTGATTTTTTTTCTCTGGTGATTTTTTCTCTGCAAGTAGCTGTTTTACCCGTGCTTGCACTTCTAGATGTCGTTCTACTCCTTCATAAGCGTAGCGATTATAATTCCCACGAGAAATTAAATTTTCTAAATAACTAACTCGTTCACTACCGCCTGGGTGAGAAGATAACCACAGAGGAATAAAATTTTTCTGTTGTTTTTCTAATGTCACCATCAAATTACGCAACCCATCAGCAGCGTAACCACCAGCCACTATTAAACGCGTACCCAGGTTATCTGCTTGACGTTCCATTTCACGGCTGTAACTAAGTGCAAACAGTTGTCCAAGAGTCCCGCCTAGAGGTAAATACTGAGTGATATTAGCGATAAGATTGCCTTGAGTCACCAATTGAAAGCCATGAGATAACACTGTGTGAGCTAATTCATGACCAAGTAAACCAGCTAATTCTGCTTCGGAATTTGTTTGTGCGATCGCACCAGCATGAATAAATATTTTACCTCCAGGCAGTGCAAAAGCATTGAGACTTTCTTGAGGAATTACAAAAAATTCATATTTAAAATCATGTCTGCCGGCGACATTAACCAATTTTTCACCGATTTCATTTACATAAGCAGTAACAGTTTCATCCTCAATTAAATTTAACTGTTGTTTTGCCTGTGTTGCTATAGACTCACCTATAGCTTCTTCACCTTTGAACAACATAATGGTAGAATCAAGAGCAGAAAAAGGGCCTAAAAGTCTGCCAGTAACTGCATAACCCAATGCACCTGTAATGACATTGGCTATAGCATTACCTCGAATCTCTGATTTGATGTTAGATTTAAAGTCATTCAGATGTTTGTCAGCTAAATCTTTAAATTCATTAGCTTGGGGATGATTCGGATTCAGCAGTGCAAATTGACGCGCCGTTAAAGACGCTTCCATCCATTTTTTAGCTTCAGCTAATGCGGCGACTTTAGCTTGAATTAAGGTTGATTGATTGGGATAAAGGGAATATGCACGTTCTAAAACTTCTAATGCTTCTTGAGGGCGATTGTATTGTTTTAAAACTTCCGCAAAGCGAAGATGACCAGGAATAAACTCTGGATATTGTTCAACCAATAATTGCAAAGGTACAATAGCTCTTGTTTGCAGATTATTAGCAATTCCCGCCGCAGATTCCCGCCAATATACTTTACCTGCGGGAGAAAGTTGGTTAGGGTCAAGTATAGCATTTTTACGTTGTGGCTCTGTAACTTTTGTGGCAAATGGTTCTTTGACTTCTCGATATAGTTTTTCCGCTTCAGCGATTTTGCCGGCGAGAAAAAGTTGGTCTGCTGCTATGAGTTTTTGCTGACGAGCAAGTTCCTCTGGACTGAGTGCAGATTCCTCTAACTCTTGCGGTTCCGTTTCTTCAGTCTGGGCTTCTGGGGGTGTGCTGGTAGTCTCAACCATGATAGACGCAGCCGGTTCTTGTGCAGGAACAGGTGCTATTGGTTGCGTGAGGATAATTAACAAAAATGTGCCGAATGAAAGCAACACCCATCTCAAAGCTAGCAGCAGAGACCTTCTAATTCTTTTCATAAACTCAGTAAATCGAAAAGTTTTTTTGCAAAAGAGCTATATGCTTAAAGTTTCCAAATCCAGCCCTTTTCTTTAATTGCTGTGAAACTTATATTTACTACTGTTCTGTATCGCTTCTCTTGTGGTAATTGCCGAGTCGAATTTTGTTTTTATAAGTGTATACTTGAATCCTGGTCAATTTCCAGGAAGTAAATTTTTTTCAGACAGAGAAGG
>PWQB01000049.1 GCA_003556955.1 Nostocaceae cyanobacterium CSSed10_463m | reverse complement strand
GATTTCTTCGTAGATGGGTGTGAACCTTAGCTAATAATTCCTCAACCCTAAAAGGTTTAACAACGTAGTCATTAGCACTAGTATCTAAATCGGCGAGGCGATCGCCGGAGGCGGGGCTTTGCCCATCGCTCTCTGCATCTTTAGCAGTTAATAAAATGATCGGCACTTGATATCCTGTACTTCGCAGGCGGCGGCAAATCTCCAATCCCGACAAACCAGGCAGCATCCCATCTAAAATTACTAAGTCTAAATCTAACTCTCTGGCTGCGGTAAGTGCAGTTACTCCATCATAGGCTACACTAACTTGATAGCCTTCATAACTTAGTTCCAATTCAATAAATCGCGCCAGTTTTAGTTCATCTGCCACTAGCAAGATGTGCGTCATAGATGATGTTGAGGATTTGGGCAGGGTTATTAAGCAACAATACAGACTGATCAATAGCCAGACATCTCAATTGAGTTTACTTAGCTTAGTATAGATTTACGTAAATAACAACCGTAAGCCTGTAATTACCGATAGCTGCCGAGGCAAACACCATCCAACTTTAGCAATAACTGTAAAGGGTGAATTTTACCCTTTAAGCTTTACCCCAACCACAAGAGATATTGATGTATGACTTTTAATTTTCTCAGGAACAAAAAGTTTCTGTTTGACCAATGGGCTTCTAGCTACGACTGGCTGTTTCCTTCAGTAATTTACCAAGCCATCCATAAGCGCTTGCTGGAGTATGTAGATTTACCAGAGCGAGCTAATATACTTGATATGGGCTGTGGTACTGGACGACTACTTGAGCGCTTGGCAACTGAATTTGCGGATGTCCGTGGCACTGGATTAGATTTATCTTCTAATATGCTGCGGATAGCAAGACAGAGCAATTCTCACCATCCACGCTTAATTTATATTGAAGGTAATGCCGAATCTCTCCCCTTTGGCGAAGGTCAATTTGATGCTGTCTTTAGTACAATCAGTTTCTTACACTATTTAGAACCGCAACAGGTGCTGAGTGAAGTAGCACGAGTGCTTTCTCCTGGTGGGCGCTTCTACTTAGTTGACATCACCAGCAACAAACAAACAGCACCCCAATGGGTTCCCATCTCACCCCTTGGTATTCGACTCTACAGCCCTCAACAACGAGAAATTTTAGGCTCATCGGCTGGATTATTATGTGTGAGTCACCATTATTTATTAGGGCCAGTTTTGCTGACAATTTTTGTTAAGCCATCTGAGAATTGAGCCAATATCAATTTATAGTCCGTTATGCGATTTGGTGAGCGATCGCTTTACTGGCTCAATGGTGGTAACATTTCTAAAACCATAATCTGCACATCAGGAAACTCCAAGGGTGAAATAGTGGCATCTGCTGCCAAAATTACTACATCTTTATACCCTTCCTGAGTTGGTTTGCGAAAAATATGCAATTGACGGCTAATCACATCTAGCACCCAGTAATCTGTAATTCCTGCTTGGGAGTAAGCTTTGGCTTTAGTTTCGCAGTCTAGTTGCAAACTGCTATTTGCTACCTCAATAATCAGATAAACTTCAGATGGTGTCGGGTGGTGGTCTGCATAGTCTAAAGGATCGACTTTAACAACAGCAATATCCGGTTCTGGTTCAGATCGTTCATTTAACTGGATTGGATCTTGAATAGATACCCACGCCCGATTTCCTAACCGATTTTTGAGTAAGTAATCTGTTCTCCCCACTGCTGACCGATGGGCTGTTCCTTTGGCAATCATCCAGATAATTTTTCCTTCTAGAAGTTCCACTCGTTCATCTACACCAAAAATCCCAGCCTCAGCCATCCGGTGGTATTCTTCAACCGTCCACAGGCGAAGCGGTAAGGTCGTTTCTGTGTTTTGCATGGCTTGTCTAGCAAATGTGAATCGTGGGTATTCATATCATAGCATTTTAGCTTGACATATTAAGGAATATATGATAATAAAATGCCGGATATGAGTAAGTAATTCGTAATTCGTAATTCGTAATTACGAATTAATGACCAATCATAATTTCATCTAGTTGATTAATCACCACATCAGCACCTTGGACATGATCTGATTTACCTACCCAGCTAATACCAATACAACCTGCGGCTTTGGCATTACGTGCCATTTGCATATCACCAACAGCATCTCCTACCATCAATGTATTACCTGGTTCTACCCCCAAAGCTTGACAAGCCTGTAAAAACAATATTGGATCTGGTTTACTAGGGCCATCATCTACACCTTTTTGCACCTGGATGTAATTACTTAACTGATGTCGTACAACAAATTCACTGACTTCGGCTGTGGTGGCGGCGGAAATGATGCCGAGTTTGATACCTGCTGCTGATAAGGACTGCAATAAATCCAAAGTACCTGGAAATAGTGGTGCTGGTGTTGTATCAAGATATTTTTCGGCTTCTTCTAAAGATTGACGTGCTATTTTTAATGATTCAAACCATCCTCTCCCAGTTTCGGCAATATAGGCCGCGGCGGCGATTTCGGTTTCACGGCGGCTGGCTACAGATATTAAACCTGCTGGGTCTAGGGTATCGCCATTAATACCAAAGGACATTAATAAGGGTTCACCAATTCCGGGAATTTGCGCGTCTATCATCCGCGCACCTCTTTGTCCAAGCGATCGCAAATACACTTGAGAGTCTTCTAATGTACCATTTTTGTCAAAAAAAATGGACTGGATATTAGAAAAGCTCAGATTTTTACATTTAATAGTTACCAAAATATAGGATTCATCTTTGATTTTTGAACAGATAAATAATAATACAGTAGGGTGTGTTAGCGATAGCGTAACGCACCGAAATCTTTGGGGAAGGTGCGTTACGGCTTACGCCTAACACACCCTACTGGATCGACACAGCTAAAATAGTGCATTAGGGAAAAAGCAGAAAACATTGATTTATCTCAATTTTCTCAAAAATCTATTGCAACATTTTAGGCGTGTCGATCCACTA
>PWQB01000495.1 GCA_003556955.1 Nostocaceae cyanobacterium CSSed10_463m | reverse complement strand
GGTGAGGGTGGTTAGCATTTGGGGGTAAGTTTTAAACGCAAAGGGGCGCGGAGGTTAGCGCAAAGGTACGCGGAGAGGAGTTAGGGGCGGAGGTGTTTTTCGGCTATTTTCCAATATCGGGAGAATCTTTTCAGATCGATGTGGCCGTCGTATTCCAGGAACGGTTCTGTTTCCCAGGTTTCTAGGGTTAAGGTTTTTTCTATTTGGTCGCAAATATGTTTAAATCTGGGACTGGGGCTGGTGGTTGTTACGACTGAATCGGCATGGTTTTCTTGGGCAAATGCTAAAACTTCTTCGGCCACATTACCACGACGAATGATCACGGGTAATTCTAATAAGCATTCATAAATAAATGTGATGCGTTTGAGGCTGAGTTGCGATTCTGCAATTAAGGTTTCGTCCCATACCCAGATGGCTGGGGCTTCGGAGTATGCTTGTAATGCGGGGTTGTAGGGACTTAGGCAATCTCCATGTACCCAAACTATTGGTTTATTCATTTTTTGCCTCTTTGCCAACTTTGACTATTGGGTTTCTTGATAAATTCACCTTGGGGAAATAGTCGCTGTTCTAATTCTTCATAGCTACCTTCAAAATCACAATGACCGTAAAGGGGACATTGACGACAATAAACACCTTTGGTATAGCGTTCTAGGTTCTCACGATTGAAAAAATAAGGTTTATGGCTAAAAGTGCTGGCTACCCACTGCCATGACATATTATTACTGGCAGGGTCGCCATCTAGCAGGTGTTCTAGAAACCATTTGGCTCCGGCTTGCCAACGAATGCGCCGCCAATGAATAATGTAAGCGGCTAGCCACATCCTGATATGGTTGTGTAAGTAGCCAGTTGACCGCAATTCATGGGCCAAGCTATCAATACAGACCATTCCTGTAGTCCCTGCGGTGATATCTGCTGGGAGTTTGTCAGCGTAATCTGTTGGGGTGTAACCAGTTTTGTATTCTTCTTGATCTTCCCAGATGCGATCGCCTAGTTTGACATATAATCTCTGCCAATAGTCACGCCAGCCCAACTCATTAATCAATTTACTAGCATCATTGGGGTCTTGTACTTTTTCCAGCACATCATCCCGAACCTCCCGCAAGCTTAAAACCCCATACCGAATATAGGGCGAAAGTCTGGTTACAGCACCAGTTAAGGAGTTACGTGTTTTTGCGTAATCTACAGGATTAACTTTTTGCAGTGCTTTCTCCGCCGCTTTACGTCCTCCCACAGTTTCACTAATATGATCATCACGTTCTGTTGCATTGGGGAATTGTTCCCGCAGGTAAGCGATTAACTCATCGCGGTTACTAAAATCACGTCGCATATTTTTTAATTACTAATTCGTAATTCCTGATACCATTTCTTGATGAAAATGCGCCTCATTAATTAGCCCACGTAGGTGGGCTTTGTCTGTATAGCCCCAGAATTCTATTCTGAGGGTAGAATATAGCGCAGACTCACGTAGAATTGGTATAAAACTAAACTTTTTCAGGGTGGATATAGTCTACAAAGTAGAACTTAGGAATTAGCCGGAATTTCAGCCAAGAGTAAGCAGCCATACTTAAAGCAGCCGTAATTACCAAGGGTAAACCTAGCTTGATTCGGAGTGCATCAGGAAGTAAAGCCACAGCAGCAATTACAATCATGCTATATACCAAAAGTCCCACCTGTAAGCGCTGTATCACCTTTAACGCATTGCGACAACTACTACAATGCTGGGTATGTTGTGAATAACGATCCAGCAATACAGAACGATGATCATTAATTTGCGGGCTGGGTGGAACAGTAATTCCCACTTCACTCCACGGTAGCTGACCGAAACAATATTTATCAAACCAGTTCCGAAACTCAATTACCAAACGATCTGCACTTGTTGGTAACTTGTAGATAGTTTTCCAGCTTTCAACAGACTGCCTTTGTTGCAGATACTTTTCTTGCTGATGTAAAACAATCATATCGCCATCCAGCACCAGATTACGGGTATTGATATGACTCCACCACCGGGGTGTCAACCGATGCAGTGTTTTGGCAAAATTACGAGTAAATTGGGCGACAATTCTGGACTTACCAGGAGACACCGGAATACAGTAAGTCACAAGTCCAAGCTTCTTATCTCCAGAATCACCAAGGCTGATAGTATACTCTAACCGACAAGGAGGTTCAAAAGTAATTGTCGTTTTGAAGCGTCCAGTAGTCATTACTTCAATTAACTTAGAAGTAGATTGTACAATCTCCATCGGTATGGGTGTAGCATATTCTCTCTTACCCTGTACCCCGTGATGGGTAAAAGGTACATGACTAGGATCAGCCACATTTTCAATTAAAGTTTGCCAGTCATATTCCAAATCACGGACATAAGAAGACCAAACATATCCCTTATCAGCATCTACTTGAGGTGAAAGTGGTAACGGCGTATTTTCTGCTACTTCTGCTGACTTAGCATCAGGCCAAACCCAAAGTAAATCATTAGCTTGGCGAACTGGTAGTGAAATTACACAGAATTTTTCTGGATTTTTAGTAACAATTTCTGGCTTCTCCGCTTGGGGAATGTGAGTACAAATCCCTTGAGAATCAAATTGCCAACCATGATAACTACACATTAAATTACCAGTTTTTTCGTCAACACGTCCTTCACTCAAAGGGGCGAGACGGTGGGGACATTGATCTAAAAATACTTGATAAGTCTCAGATGACTTAGGTTTCCAGATCACTAAACGAATCCCCAAAAGAGTAACAGGAGTTGGTTGTGTGGGGTCGATATCTTCTACAGGTGAGAGAGGATACCACTGTTGAAAAAAGTTAAATTCAGATGACATTTTAATAATGGCGAGGTTTAATTTGGTATGAAAGGTTTATGCACAGGCGCAAAGGCGCAAAGTCAAGATATAAATAGTTTGACACGAGATAAAAAAGTGGGCATTGCTGAATTTGAAGATAAAATGCCAAAATTACATCTATTTAACTCCTCCTCTCTGCGCCTCTGCGCCTCTGCGTGATAAAAATCCACATTTTCAATCAGC
>PWQB01000050.1 GCA_003556955.1 Nostocaceae cyanobacterium CSSed10_463m | reverse complement strand
TATTAAGGAGAAAAATAAACAATATTTTCAACATTTAAATCAGTCAAAAGTTAACGCTCACCAAGAATTGGTAGGTTTTTCACCAGGGAATTAACTGATAACTGATAACTGATAACTGATAACTGATAACTGATAACTGATAACTGATAACTGATAACTGTTCAAATATCAGGATACCTGCGCTCTTGTTGTAGCAAGAGCGTTAATTAACCTATTGATTAACCTGATATTTTCTGTAAATTATTCAGTAAAATCCGAGAGAGAAAATGCTCATTTTTTAGTGTAAGCTAATACTAGAAAACCAATTCTAATTTATATTTCAACCAAGAACCCAGTGCAATCAAATACTATCGCTTTCAAAGATTCTGACGACTCGCAACCGTCTCAGAAAAAAACCCAACTTCCGTTTACTCTTCAGGATTTGAAAGCTGCAATACCTGCTGAATGCTTTCAGCCTAATGTAACTAAATCCCTATTTTATTTTTTTCGTGACATCCTGATTATTAGTGTGCTGTATGCAGTAGCGCATTATCTGGATTCTTGGTACTTTTGGCCTGTTTTCTGGCTGATGCAAGGTACGATGTTTTGGGCTTTGTTTGTAGTCGGACATGACTGTGGACACCAATCTTTTTCTAAGCACAAATGGCTGAATGATTTGATTGGTCATTTATCTCATACACCGATATTAGTTCCTTATCACGGTTGGCGAATTAGCCACAGAACCCACCACAAAAATACTGGTAATATCGATAATGATGAAAGCTGGTATCCGGTGACAGAATCACAATATCAGGAAATGCCATTCTTTCAAAAGTTAGGCAGATATTATATCTTTCTTTTGGCTTATCCAGTCTATCTTTTTAAGCGTTCTCCTGGTAAAGAAGGCTCTCACTTTTCTCCTAGCAGCCCACTTTTTAAACCTGCTGAAAAATGGGATGTTTTGACCAGTACCATACTGTGGACTGGTATGGTGGCTTTGTTAGGTTTCTTTACTTATCAATGGGGCTGGATGTGGTTAATCAAATACTACGCTATGCCTTACATTGTGTTTGTGATTTGGTTAGATTTGGTGACATTTCTCCATCACACAGAGCCGGATATTCCCTGGTATCGTGGCGAAGATTGGACTTTTCTTAAAGGTGCAATTTCTAGTATTGACCGGGATTATGGTTTGATTAATCATATCCATCATGATATCGGTACTCATGTGGCTCATCATATCTTCTTAAATATTCCCCATTACAATTTGCTGAAAGCGACTGAGGCGATTAAACCAATTATGGGTGAATATTTCCACAAGTCTGAGGAACCTATTTGGAAGTCTGTATGGCGTTCTGCTATTAGCTGTCATTTTGTCCCCGATACTGGTGGTCAGGTGTATTACACTTCTCATAAAAAATAGGGTAATTCAATTGGTTACTATGAAATTAAGTCCGCTCAGGCGGGCTTTTTTTATCGCGCACCAGCGTAGCGAAGGACGAAGTCCGTTAGGCGCAAAGGCGCAGAGAATTAGGCTAAGATTTTGGTAAGGCGTATTATATGTGAAAAGTTGTATGACTCTGACTATTGAAGATGTAGAAAGACTACAACAACTGTTACAAGCAGATGAGCAGGACTATCAATTAGAACTGCAAGAGGGTAATATTTTAGTTATGGGTCCATCGGATATCGAATCTAGTGAAATTGGCGCTGAGTTTATTAGGTTATTGGGTAATTGGGTTAAACCTCGCAAATTGGGGCGAATATTTGACTCAAGTGGTGGGTTTATTATGCCTAACACCGATTTACGCGCTCCTGATGTTTCTTTCGTGTCTGCTTCTCGACTGAAACGCACGGTGAGAGATTTTGCTGAGTTGGTACCTGATTTGGTTGTGGAAATTAAATCGAAAACGGATAGAATCTCTAAGTTGGAGGATAAAGTTAAGTTATTTTTAGAGTTAGGTGCAAGGGTCGGTATATTAATTAATCCTGATGAATTATCTGTGTGTGTATATCGTCCCAATGGGGATGTGACGGTGTTAACGGGTGAGGATAAGTTGGCTATTGATGAGTTATTTCCTGGTTGGGAAGTTGCTATTTCTGAATTATGGCCACCTGTGTTTGAATAATCACCAGTTTTAAAACCGTCCGTTACCTTGAACTATATGTTTGGCTGTGGTTAAGGTTTCTAAACTGATAAATCCTCTGCGGTGTCCTTTTTGGTTGGACATACCGAGAAATACTGAGTCTCCCCGTGAAGGGTTGCGGGAAAAGCGCGGAGATGTGTTAATGTAGGTGGAGGCGCTGTTGACTCCCAGGGCAAACTGGCGACTTTCTTGATATGATTCGGTAACGATGCAGTCTGCATGACCGCTACTATATTGATTTATCCATGCGATCGCATCTTCTAAACTATCTACCAGTTTAAAGGCTACTGTCTTGGTTAAATAAGCACTACCCCATTCACTGGGTTTGGTTAGTTGCAAGTGGGGAAAAGCTTCTACCAATTCTTCATCACCTTTGATTTCAAAGCCTTTTTCTGTCAAACTATTCCACAGTGCGGCTAAAGATGATGATAAGGTTTGACGATGAACTAAGACTTTTTCTATGGCGTTTACTGGGTCTGGTTCGCTTTCATGGCTATCGGTAATCATCCAGCGTACCATGTCTAAACTACTGTTAAATGACCAGTAAAGGTAACAGTTTCCCATTGTTGATTTTAACACGGGACAGGTTGATTGTCTCATCACCTGTTGGACTAAGCTGGAACGTCCGTAGGGTAAGACTAAATTGATATACTTGTCTTGGGTGACTAAATCCCGCATGGAAGCACCGTGTTCGGCTGTAATCAGTTCTACACAGCCAGGAGGTAAGCCAACTTCCTCAATGGCGCTTTGCAATACATTCGCGATCGCTTCGTTGGAATGACTCGCTTCTGTACTACCCTTGAGTATAATACTATTACCGGTTTTAATACATAATCCAGCTGCGATCGCCCCTAAATCGGGAAAAGCTTCATAAATAAATCCAATTACCCCCAACGGCATTA
>PWQB01000390.1 GCA_003556955.1 Nostocaceae cyanobacterium CSSed10_463m | reverse complement strand
CGTATTCAAGCTGTTGCACAGCGTGTTTACAAGACTGTGAAGGCGGGAAACTCTGTAGTCGTCGTGGTTTCGGCGATGGGTAAAACCACTGATGGACTGGTGAAAATAGCTAACGAAATTTCTCAAAATCCCAACCGTCGGGAAATGGATATGTTGCTTTCTACTGGTGAGCAAGTAACCATTGCTTTAGTCAGTATGGCATTACAAGAAATTGGACAACCAGCAATTTCTATGACTGGCGCTCAAGTAGGAATTGTTACCGAGGCTGAACATACCCGCGCCCGGATTTTGCATATTGAAACCCAACGCCTGAATCATCATATCGAGCAAGGTAAAGTGGTTGTAGTAGCGGGATTTCAGGGGATATCTAGCCTGAGAAATATGGAAATTACCACTTTGGGACGTGGGGGTTCTGATACCTCAGCAGTGGCGATCGCCGCCGCAATTGGGGCTAATTTTTGTGAAATTTATACAGATGTCCCAGGGATATTAACTACAGATCCTCGCTTGGTGGCCCAAGCCCAGTTAATGGATGAAATTACCTGTAATGAAATGCTGGAATTAGCCAGTCTGGGCGCAAAAGTATTACATCCCCGTGCTGTGGAAATTGCCCGTAACTATGGTGTTCCCCTAGTGGTGAAATCTAGTTGGTGTGATGATCCGGGAACTTGGGTAATATCACCAAAACCCCAAGGGCGATCGCTTGTGAATTTAGAAATTGCCCGTCCTGTAGATAATGTAGAATTTGACACCGACCAAGCAAAAGTGGCATTGTTGCGCGTACCGGATAAACCAGGGGTAGCGGCGCGGTTATTTGGGGAAATATCCCGGCAAAATGTCGATGTAGATTTAATTATTCAGTCCATACACGAAGGTAATAGTAATGATATTGCCTTTACGGTCACAGCCCCCATATTAAAACGCGCCGAAGCGGTAGCAGCTGCGATCGCCCCAGCCTTGAGGAATCAATCTCACCCCAACTCGGACGAAGCTGAGGTGATGGTAGAGCAAAATATTGCCAAAGTCAGTATTGCAGGTGCGGGAATGATTGGCCGTCCTGGGGTAGCGGCGAAAATGTTCGCCACCTTAGCCCAAGCAGAAGTCAATATTCAAATGATTTCCACCAGTGAAGTCAAAGTTAGCTGTGTAGTCGATGCGACAGAATGCGATCGCGCTGTAGCTGCACTGCGTCAAGCCTTTGAGATTGAATCAGACAACGGGAAAAAGGGACAAGAGCAAATTTCCCAGTCCCCAGTAGGGGCGGGTTTACAGATAGCATTCAATATCAACGACGATATTACTAAACCCGCCCCTACCCCTCCCCCTGTGCGTGGTGTAGCCTTAGATATCAACCAAGCCCGTCTCGCAATTCGCCAAGTCCCAGATCGGCCGGGAATGGCGGCGAAATTATTTGGACTACTAGCACAGCACAATGTCAGTGTGGACATGATTATTCAATCACAACGCTGTCGCATTGTAGACGGGATTCCCAAACGAGATATTGCGTTTACAGTTTCGCGGATAGATGGGGAAAGTACACAGAAAATGCTAACTCAAGTCGCCTCTGAATTAGGATGGGGTGAAGTTGTCTTAGATAATGCGATCGCTAAGGTAAGTATCGTTGGGGCTGGAATGGTGGGACAACCAGGTATTGCAGCTAAAATGTTTGAAGCTTTAGCCGAACACAACATTAATATTCAAATGATTGCTACCTCAGAAATCAAAATTAGCTGTGTCGTAGCACAAGAAGAAGGTGTAAAAGCTTTACAAGTGATTCACTCCGCCTTTGGGTTAGCTGGGAGTGAAAAATTTGTCATTCCAGCTTAACGGGTAATTGCTGATATCTCCACCTCCTCAGTGATTTAGATTACAATTCTATTAATTCAGATGACAATAGATATAGCAAAAGTCAAAATTGAAATACTGGCTGTCACTCAATACCTTTCGGTTAAGGGATGTAGAGACGTTCTATAGAACGTCTCTACAAGGGTTTTCTGCTCACGAATTTGTGTAACTGAGTTCTAAACTTTTGCCATGTCCTAACCACCTTGGCGGTTGCTATATCTTCGACAAATAATATAGAGCAGTTGCATGAAACCTCTCTATCAAGGTTCTGTCAGACGAAAATTTAAATTCGGTCGATGTCTAATAGAATATTTTACGTAAAATCACTGAGGAATCTATGAATGGTCAAATTTTAGATGCACGTTATCAAATCATCAAAGTTCTGAATGTACAGGAGTTTATACAAACCTATTTAGTAGAAGATGCTAACCTTCCAGGTAGCCAATTGGTAATCAAGCAGTTACATCCCGCTAGTGAACATCTTCCAGATTTAACAATTCTACAAGGATTATTTGTAGATGAGGCCAAAAAGTTTCAGCAGCTAAGTCAGGAACACGACCAAATTCAAAATTTAGTTAGTTATTTTAAAAATAATCAAGAATTTTATTTAGTTCAAGAATACATTATTGGTAATAATTTAACCTCAGAACTTTGCCAAGGGATACCTTTACCAGAAGCACAGGTAATTAATATCTTATTAGAAGTTTTAGAAATTTTGGTATTTGTTCATAGTCGGGGGATAATTCACCAAGACATTAAACCAGCAAATATCATTCGTCGGAGTTCAGATCAAAAACTAGTTTTAGTTGACTTTGGTGCTGTTCAAGAAGTTGTCACTACAATTATTGGGAATCTGGAATATGTACCAGTGGAACAATTGCGCGGTGAACCCCAGTATAACAGTGATATATATGCTTTAGGCATAGTTGCGATCGCCGCGCTGATTGGTTTACCAGCCAACGAAATCTCTAGGTTGCAAACTCATAAGAATTTGCTGACAGGCGAAATTATTTGGCGCAACAAAAATATAAAAATTAGTCAAGAATTAGCCAAAATTATTGACAAAATGGTACGCTTTGACCACAAAAAACGTTATCAATCTGTAACTGAACTTTTAAACGATATGCAACAGTTAAAAACTGATAAATATATTCAGAAAAAAGCACATCTACCAAAATTTTGGT
>PWQB01000544.1 GCA_003556955.1 Nostocaceae cyanobacterium CSSed10_463m | reverse complement strand
TGTGCAGTCGGGTTTGGGCGCTGCCTTTGTCTCTACTTCAGCCATCGCTAAAGAATTACAAATGGGTGTCCTCAAATGTATCCCCATTGAAGGTGTCGTTGTGAAGCGGACGCTATGGATGATTTTTAATCCTAATCGCTATCGTTCTAAGGCCGCAGAAGCCTTTAGTCGAGAAATTTTGCCTCAATTTGCCACCCCAGAATGGAATCAAGATATGTTAAAATTATCACAGCCAAAGCTAGTAGTAAATACACTAGATGTAGCTACTACTACCTCTGCTGACGCAGGCTAAAATCTAGTGATTAGTCTGTTGTCATTAGTTTTTTGTTTCTTTGCAAATAACCAATGAATAAATAATTACTAATTCGTAGTTCGTAATTCGTAATTAATAAGTTGAGGATAGTAATTCCTGAATTTATTAGGGGAATAATAAAATTTTTTCCTGGGTTTGAATAAATGTGTTTAGTAATAACAGGAATATTACGAATTACGAATTATCAATTACGAATTATTTTGACTAATAACCAAAATGAAAATTTACTGCACTCGTCCAAGCTGCCCTCGTCCAGAAAACCATTTTGCAGATTTAGATGATACTACAACTCTGAAAACAACGGAGCAAAGATACTGTACAACCTGTGGGATGCCACTACTGCTGGATGGTCGATACGTGCCAACTAAATTGCTCGGTAGAGGGGGGTTTGGTACGGCTTTTTTAGCCATAGATCGCCGTATACCTGGAATGCGTAAATGCGTGGTTAAGCAATTCCAACCGGCGGGTAGTTTATCTCCCAGTCAATTAGAAAAAGCTCAAAATCTGTTTGAGAGAGAAGCAGAAGTTCTAGCAAAAATAGGCAGTGAACACGATCAAATACCTGATTTATTTGCCTTTTTTCCAGTAACAGTTAATAGCTTGCAAGCAGGAAGCCAAGATCAGTTTTTTTATTTAGTACAAGAATATATTGATGGGCAAAACTTGGAGGAAGAATTAATTCAAAATGGTAAGTTCTCTGAACCGCAAATTTTGGAAGTGTTACAAGAAATTCTTCAGGTTTTACAGTTTGTCCATGATAAAAATATTATTCACAGAGATATTAAACCTTCCAATATCATGCGTCGTCGTGATGGCAGACTCTTTCTGCTAGATTTCGGTGCAGTTAAGCAAGTAACTAATGCTAATTTAACGGAAACTGGTAAGTCTACAGGAATTTATTCTATGGGATTTGCCCCCCCTGAGCAAATGTCTGGAAATCAAGTCTTTCCCTCTACAGACTTATACGCTTTGGCTGTAACTAGTCTCAACTTGCTCACAGGACAGGAAGCAAACCAGCTTTTTGATGCCTATACTAATCAGTGGAAATGGCGATCGCAAGTAAAAGTCAGTCCTCAGTTGGGGGATATTCTAGACAGAATGCTCTTAGCTGCGGCTAATCAACGCTTTCAGTCGGCTGATGACGTTCTCACAGCCCTGGCGCGCCAATTAATCCCGCCAACGGTCTTACCATCATCTCCACCACAACCACAACCACAACCACAACCACAGCCACGGTCTCAGTCAAAACCTCAACCACAACCGCAGCCAAAACTTCAGAAAGTACAATCTCAACCAGCTTTTTCAACTTGGGAATTGTTGAGTGGAGCCGCCTTTAGTGGGTTTGAGGGGGCATTAATAGCGATCGCTCTTTTTAGTTTACTTCCATCACCTATAATTTCTTTAACAGTTGCGGCGGTAATTTTAGGGTTACTGATTTTTTGCCAAACCAGACGCTGGATTGAAAAGTTTGATTTATTGATAATTTCGGGAATTACTTTCGCAATTATTTTTTTTGTTCCTTTTTTGCGCGGTGGAACTCAGATTCAAGGAATTGTAGTGCTGGCTGTGGGTGCTGCTTTAGTAGCTATTTTAGTTACAGCTATATTTCGCCTAATTTTTAAATTATTCTCTTTGATCCTATAGTTAAAAACTGAAAAATATTCTATGTCTAAGAAAAACGAAACTACTATACTTGTTTTATCCTTGCTGGTTACATTAGGATTAATTGGTGGTGGTCTATGGTTCTTTAAAGACCAAATATTTCCTCAAAACCAGTCTGCTAATAATTTACCAACAACAAATAATCGATCCATTGCCGAGCGCATTAGTTTTGGAGAAAAAACTTTAGTTACCGGTGAAGTGACTCCAGATAAAAAACAGGGGATACAAGCCTTCGCGGATCAGAATTATGCTCAGGCGATCGCTAGTTTAGAAAAATCTTTAAAAATCAACAGAAATGACCCCACAGCATTAATATATCTAAATAATGCCCGGATTGCTTCAAATAAAAGCTATAGCATTGTCGCATCTGTACCGTTAGGAACTGATCCTAACTCTGCTTTAGAAATTTTACGTGGTATCGCCCAAGCGCAAAATGCCATTAATACCTCTGGCGGAATTAAGGGAGTGCCTTTAAAGGTAGGAATAGCGAATGATGATGACAATCCTGAAATCTCTAAACAAATCGCTGCTAGCTTAGTTAAAAATGCCGATGTTTTAGGCGTAGTGGGGCCTAATGCCAGTGATACGACTTTAGCAGCAGGGGATATATATAGTAGCGGGAAACTGGTAGCCATTTCTCCGACTAGCACTTCTGTGAAAATTACTAATTTTAGCCCCTACATTTTCCGCACAGTGCCTAGTGATTTTATGGCTGCTAGAAGCTTGGCTAATTATATGGTCAAAAATTTGCAGAAAACACAGGCGGCGGTTTTCTTTAATTCCCAAAGTAATTACAGTCAATCTTTGAAAACAGAATTTGTTTCATCTGTTTCTTTGGAAGGCGGACAAGTACCGAGCGAATTTGATTTGTCACAGAGCAATTTTAGTGCGGCGAAAAGTCTAGAACAAGCTACCCAGCAAGGTGCAGAAGTTTTGATGTTCGCAACTAACACTGAAACTCTTGATAGAGCTTTGCAAGTAGTACAAATTAACCAAAAACGGTTAAGTCTACTGGGAGGAGATGATGTTTACACCGTGAAAACTTTAGAAGTTGGTGGAGAACAAGC
>PWQB01000734.1 GCA_003556955.1 Nostocaceae cyanobacterium CSSed10_463m | reverse complement strand
AGGGGAGGTTTCTGATCTGGGTAATTGCGATCGCGTCCCACAGGTAAAGAAGTCGGTGCAGTGCCAAATAAATCATCAGTATTAATTAATAACACCACTACTTCAGCCTTAAAATTACCAAATCGTTGTAAATAGGCTAATTCATTTCGTGGTCCCCAAGAATTAGCAGAAGCATTTAAGACTTCCACATCCTGGTAATTACTAATATTTTTTTCCTTTAAAGAACGGTTTATCAGACTAGAGATAGTATTATCCTGGTCTGTCCACCAGCCACCATTAGCAATAGAATCACCAATAATTAGCACCCGGAGAGTAGAAAGAGCGGGTATCTTTTCCACAGGTGAGCTTCGCATAGAATACTGATTAACTTCAATGCGATTACCAAAACGGCGCGTGCGTTGATTGGGAGCCAATAAATAACCAATATGCGGATCAGCAACATAAATCAGTGGATTACCAAAACCAAACAGCGATCGCAAACCCACCTCAAGCACCACAAACAACCCCACAACCGCCAAAAATACCATTAGTGCCAACTTCACCTATAAACACCCTCCGATAAAACTTTTATTCATAAAAAATTGGTATAACATAGTTTAATCGGTTCCGGTGTACTTACGTGTCGAAGGTGAAAAAACCTTTGCGTAGCTTTGCGTGAACCTCCGCGCCCCTTTGCGTTAAAAAACAAAATCCCAAATTTCAGACTAATGACTAATGACCAATGACCAATGAGCAATGACCATTGTTGCAAAGCTTAAACAAAATATTATGTGAGATTTAGCTTGATCGGCAAATAGAAAGACTACAATCAAAACGGACAAATTAGCACTGTAACAAAGGAGGTTTACAAGCTATGTCCGATTTAAACCGAGGAATTATGAAATTTAAGGGCGCAGATTCTCCCAGAGTCGTAACCATCTCTACTGTGCTGCTACTGGGAGCGATCGCGGCCTTAATTCTTTGGGCGTTGCAAGCAGCCTATGCGCTAAACTAAGTAATTAGCATTGTTGTATCGGACACTTGCAACAACGGTTCCGGCCGCAGCCAAGTGTCCACAAACCAATATTAAAAGATTTCGTTAAGGTTTTAGATAGAAAATTAAGTCTAAAATCTAAAAATTTATAATGATTGAACTTTGGGGAGCCTTAGTTATTTTAATTGTCTGTCCAGTCTTGGGCGCATTACCAATTATTAGTTGGGTGACTTATGCCCTCAAAGGCAGGCAATTATCACAAATCGGCACTAAAAACATCAGCGTTTCAGCCGCTTTTTATCATGGCGGCACATGGGTAGGGATTCTGGCAGTTTTGTCAGAAGCGATGAAAGGAATGGCAGTAGTATTGCTGTCGCGTCTGTTTTTTCCCGCAGGATCAGCCTGGGAATTAATTGCCTTGATTACCTTGGTATTAGGTAGATATGCAGTAGGTAGAGGCGCAGGTACAACCAACGTTGTTTGGGGATTTATCGTTCACGATCCCTTAGTCGCAATCTTCACAAGTTTGCTGGCAATTATCACTTTTACAGTTCTGCAATCTCGGAAATTGGTAAAATTCGGCGTTTTATTTGTATTTCCCTTGTTTGTGTTACTGCTGAATGTGGGCAACTACCCTAAAATCATGGCAGCTGTTGTCCTAGCTGGAATATTGGGGTGGATTTATACTAAAATCCCCGATGATTTAAATTTGCCAGTCCAGGAGTCGGAGACAGATTCCCAAGCAACTTTTGCCTATTTACGTGGTAATCCCTCAATTCTGTCTTTAGATGACGAGTTAGACCCTGCTGTATGCGGACAAAAAGCAGCTACACTATCTCAAATTAAGCGCTGGGGCTATCCTGTGCCGAAAGGATGGGTTATATCCCCAGTTGATGATCCCCAAGGGTTGATTGCCATGCTTCAGC
The DNA here is from genome assembly GCA_003556955.1 of Nostocaceae cyanobacterium CSSed10_463m. Next base: position 1,144 of record PWQB01000734.1, on the reverse strand, counting down.
CTTCTGATTTATCTCCTTTAGTGGTGCGTTCCTCGGCTATTGGGGAAGACTCAGAACAAGCTTCGGCGGCTGGACAGTATGTAACGATTCTGAATGTTACCAGCAAACAGCAATTACAAGCAGCGATCGCTCAAGTTCAAGCTTCTTACAATCATCCTTCGGCTGTCCAATATCGCCGTGATCGCGGTTTACCAGATACGGCTATGGCTGTACTGGTACAACAACAAATTCAGAGTGTCTATTCTGGCGTAGCGTTCAGTCGTGACCCCATTACCCAACAAGGTGATGCAATTGTGATTGAAGCTTTACCCGGTAGCCCCACTCAAGTTGTTTCCGGCAAAGTTACACCAGAACAATATCGCGCCTTTGTCGTAGAAACAGATGAAATTTCCTCGGTGCAGTTGGAGGGAAGTGGGCAAGTACCACAAGCATTAATTAAACAAGTTGTATATTTAGTCCGACGACTAGAAAAACAATATAACGGCTTACCCCAAGATATTGAGTGGACTTATGACAGTCAAAATCTCTGGGTTTTGCAATCTCGACCGATTACTACCCTATTACCTATCTGGACAAGGAAAATCGCCGCCGAAGTGATTCCCGGTGTCATACATCCCCTCACTTGGTCGATTAATCGCCCCTTGACTTGTGGTGTATGGGGGGATATTTTTACTGTAGTTTTAGGCGATCGCGCTTTAGGCTTAGACTTTACTGATACCGCCACACTGCATTACTCCAGAGCTTATTTTAATGCATCCCTCTTAGGACAGATATTTCTCAGGATGGGTTTACCGCCGGAAAGTCTGGAATTTTTAACCAGAGGCGCGAAAATGAGCAAACCGCCATTAAATACGACTTTGCAGAATTTACCGGGATTAATGCGGTTGCTGAGGCGGGAATTAAGGTTAGCAAAAGATTTTAAGCGGGATTATAGTCAAAAATTCATTCCCGGTTTATCTCAGTTAGCCCATGAATCCCTAGAAGAATTATCAGCCAGTCAGTTATTAGAAAGAATAGATTTTATTCTGGAATTGCTGCGCTTGGGAACTTATTACAGTATTTTAGCTCCCTTGAGTGCCGCCTTGAGACAGGCAATATTTAAAGTTAAAGATGGGGACATTGATAATAGTCTAGCGCCAGAAGT
>PWQB01000299.1 GCA_003556955.1 Nostocaceae cyanobacterium CSSed10_463m | reverse complement strand
GTATAAGAAATCAGCCATATTTTTGAATATTATGGCAAAATATTTTCTCTTCCCCCTGTTCCCCGTTCCCTATTCCCTGTTCCCTTTTACCGACTGGTAATTTAGCATAACAAGTACCGAAGAACCTTAATTCTTACCGTCTACATTGATTACAGATTGAGAATGTGTAGCTGACGAAATTAACTCTAAGGCAGATTCTAGAGCCTCAAAACGATTTTCTACTTGATAAACCAGCGAAAAACGTTCCACCAAGTTTAACTTTTTGATCCGTTCTTCGGTACGTCCACTAGCTCCAACCAGAAAGACATGACGTTTTTTAGCAGCAGCATCTTCTACCATTGATTCAATAGCTAGGGCTGCCGTGACTCCTAATAATGGCACATCACTCATATCTAAAAGCAACACCGTATACTTCTCAACAATGGTCATGCGCTGAGAAATGACTTTTGCAGCCCCAAAGCTCATTGCTCCACCTAACTGAAACAGTAAAATTTGGTTTTTAGCCCGACTTAATAATTCCTGCTCTTCTGGAGTCAATTTGAGTTCATTAGTGACTTCTGTACTCGCCTTGACGCGATCGCTTTGTAAATCTGTTAAATTCTTAACGGTTAATAAGTTAGCGATAAACACCCCCACGGCCACTGCGGTAATTAAATCGACAAATACCGTCAGTAACATCACCGCATACATCAACCCCGTTGTTTTTAAAGAAATTCGGTGCGCTCGTTTGATAAATCCCCAGTCAATAATATCAATTCCCACCTTCAGTAAAATTCCGGCTAGGACTGCGTGGGGAATCACTGTAGTTAAAGGACGCGCCCATAAGGTAATAATGAGCAGGATTAAAGCATGAAATACCCCTGATAAAGCCGAACGCCCTCCAGCTTGGACATTAGTTACTGTCCGCATCGTGGCTCCAGCACCGGGTAAACCCCCAAATAGCCCAGAAATACAATTACCTATACCTTGACCAATCAATTCTTTATCAGAATCATGCTGGGTGCGAGTAATATTATCTGCTACCAAAGAAGTCAATAACGAGTCAATCGATCCCAAAACCCCCAGCATTAGCCCATAAAATACCATATCCTTAAGATCACTCAGGGCAAATACTGGCATTTGTGGGGTGGGTAATCCTGTAGGAAACGAGCCAATGCGGCTAATATCAGCATTATTTCTGAAAAATACCACCGATACAACTGTCCCCACTATTAATGCCAGTAAGGGGGCTGGCAGGATGCGGTTAAGCTTAGGTGGTGCTGTAAATACAATTACTAAAACCAGTAAACCCAGACTGAAGGCTGCTGCTTTAGGGTCACTGAGGTAAACAGGTAACTGTCGCAATACTCCCCAAACCCCTCCGCTACTTTCGTAACCGAGAAAAGGGCCGATTTGTAACAGGATAATAATTATCCCAATCCCAGACATGAAACCGGAAATCACAGTATAAGGCATGAGGGTGATGTACTGTCCCAGCCGTAGCACCCCAAAGAGAATCTGAAACAGACCACCTAACATGACCACTGTAAATGACATTGCTAGTCCAGTCTCAGGGTGTCTAGCAATCAGCATTGTAAAAACTGTGGTCATGACTACTGTCATGGGGCCTGTGGGGCCAGAAACTTGGGAAGGCGTACCACCGAAAAGTGCTGCAAAAAACCCGACAAAAATAGCACCGTAGAGACCCGATATCGCTCCAGCACCTGATGAAACACCAAAGGCTAATGCTAGCGGTAATGCCACAATTGCAGCAGTTAAGCCGCCAAACAGGTCGCCCCGTAGATTCCTGAAATGAATTTTATTTACAAGTGTCATAACTTGAATGCTGGAATACGATTACTTTTGCTTACATAAAACTGAGAATACTACAGAATAGTGACTACATTAGACATAAGTAAAATTAATCATAAGTTAGCTGCATGAAATTATGATAAAATAGTTTAATTTAGTTTAAAAAGCAGCAATAAGACATAAAACTGGTAAACTGGGCTACTAGTACCGCAAGGCGGAAGTCAAAAGTCAAAAGTCAAAAGTCAAAAGTCAAAAAGCTGATGATATGGGCTTTTCATTGATTTTGAATGGTCTGTTTATTTACGCCGATTTGTACTAGTTTATTTTGGCATTCAGATAAAAAAACCACGCAATTGTCGGTAAACTTTAACTATTCAGGACTTCATTAATCCCATCTCGCGTAAACCTTGGCGTAATCTGTCGGCTTCTGCGGAGTCTTGTTGTTCATAAAGCAGGATGGCATTTTGAAAGGCTGTTAAACTTGCTGGAACATTGCCAACTTTTAACTGTACTACCCCTAAATTTTGATACGCTGGCGCATAGTTGGGATGACATTGAATGGCTTTTTGATAACAGGCGATCGCATCGGTAAATAAACCCAAAGTTTTGAAGATCATGCCCAAGTTATAGTGTCCCATGACAAAATTAGGGTCAATTTTTAAAGTTGTTTCATAAGCAATTTTGGCATTATTAATATCTCCAGATGCTTTGAGTAAGTTGCCTAAATTGTTGTAAGCTCCTAATTTAAGCATGGGGTAAATTGGCAGCTTGATAGCAGCTTGATAATGAAATATAGCTTGTTGAATATCCTGTAAACGACTGTGAGCAATGCCTAAATGATAGTATAATTCGTACACAATTTCATAGTTTTCTGCTGCTGGCGTGATTCCCTGATCAAGAGAATTTGCTTGGTTTAATCCTCTCTGTAATAAATTCATTCCTTGATCAACTTTGCCAATCTGCACATACAAAGCCCCTAACTTACTGCAAACATATGGATCATCAGGATGGGTAGCCAGAAATGCTTCCATTGTGGTTTGGGCTTTGGCGTATTTATGATTTTGCGCGATCGCAGTTTTCTGATATCCTTTATGTAAGATGGCTAATCCTGGTAAATAACCGATTTGCCAATGAGGTTCTTGAGTCAAAATTGCCGCCACGCTGTCATCCACTAAAGCATGATAGGGGCGTTGAAAGTGAATCTGGGGATGGTTGCGAAACAGTCGAGACACCAGAGAATAGGGAGATTGTTC
>PWQB01000717.1 GCA_003556955.1 Nostocaceae cyanobacterium CSSed10_463m | reverse complement strand
TACGCTGATCTTGTCCCACTAGCATAATTTGATCCACGTAGGGCGATCGCAAACAAGCATCTTCAATTGGTTGCGGTTCGATATTTTCCCCATTGGTCAAGACAATTGTATCTTTTGCCCTGCCAGTTAGCACCAAGTCGTTGTCTGGTGTCACCCAACCCAAGTCACCGCTATTAAACCATCCCTCGGCATCAATTACCTTAGCTGTAGCTTCCGGGTTTTGGTAATAGCCTTGCATAACTTGCGGCCCTTTCAATAGCACTAAACCTCGTTTACCAACAGGTAAAGGCATTTTGGTTTCAGGATCTACAATTTTTACTTCTGTGCCGGCAATGGGCTGTCCGGATGAACCCCGCACATTATGCCAAGGACGACGGGCGTTAGTTACAGGAGAGGTTTCTGTTAAGCCGTAACCTTGCAAAATATCGACACTAATAATTTCAAAAAAGTTATCTATGTGTCTTGGTAATGCACCACCACCAGTAATGACGTGCTTCATGCGTCCGCCTACGTCATCGCGGACTTTGGCATAAACTAAGCGTTCTCCCAGGGCATGGAAGGGCAACACGGCTAATGCTACTATTTTCGCAGTAAATTTCTCTAAGCTTGAGGCATGAAGATGATTTAAACTCACTCCTTGGGCAATGCGTTGTTTTTGGATGTAGGTTTCACTCATTCCCAGCAAAAAGTTAATCAGGCGTTGCTTTTTGGCTGGTTGTTCCCGAAACTGCTTTTGCACTCCTTCATAAATGGATTCCCACAGGCGCGGTACTGCGATCATGTAATGGGGTTTAAATTTCTTTAAATCTTGTTTGACAGAACGCAAGTTAGTATAAATTTGTGTACAACCTTGAGACAGCAAGAAATACTCACCGCTACGCTCGTAACTGTGCCAAGAGGGTAAAATACTGAGAATTATGTCTCCTGATTGTGGTTGCACTACTGTACCCAAAGTTTTGACTTGGTGTAACAAATTGTTATGGGAAAGCATGACACCTTTGGGTTTGCCTGTTGTCCCAGATGTATAAATTAGAGTCGCTAGGGTATCGCCTGTTTGCTGAACTGGTTTCAGGGTATGATTAGCTCCAATCTCTAGTAATTGGGAAAAGTTCACCACTTTAATAGTGCTTTCTGCTGGTGGCGTTTCATCTGAGAGTAAAATAATCAGTCGAATGGGTAAATCATTCAGCCTGTCGCCGAGTTTATTTAATGTGTTAACGTCCTGCACTACTAGGGCTGTACTGCCACTATTAGCCACAATAAATAGTAGTTCTTCTCGTTCGGCTTGGGAACTCCGCACCGCATTGCCTGCACCAGCCGTCATCATCCCTTGATCGGCTATGAACCACCGGGGACTGTTATCGGCTATTAAAGAAATGCGATCGCCTACTTGGACTCCTGAAGCTTGTAACCCGGCTGCAAATCGTTGAATATAGTCTGCTAGCTGGGCATAGGTAATTTTTACTTCTGGGTCACTATTGGGATTTTGCAGGGCAATAATATCACCAAATTGTTTTGCTGCCAATGGCCAAATTTCTGGTAATAAAACCACATTGGTATAATCAGCCAAACCCTGTAATGCTTGGCTTTCTTGTTTGTTGACTTTAGATAAATAAGTCGGCGCAGCTTGAATGTTGGTCATAACACATCTCCAAAAATTTAGTAAACTGATTTTTATGGATTTTTCTGCTCTTAGGTTATAATACTTCTCCTGATTAACTACATAGTCTACTGTGTCAGCTATTTCACTACTTCAACGGTTGTATTGATAAATATTTATGTTAAACTTACTTTATATAAAGTAAAAGCAATCGATTATTTTGATAATCAGTTGCTTTAGTTATGCTGGCTGCCAAAAATCCAAACACCTATTTTTCAACGGGGGTGATTACCTATCAATTTAGTTGATGCTTTGTTGCTGACTTTAATCAATGCTGCGGCCTGTGTAGCATTGCCCAAATTACTCTCGACAATTGTGGCTCGTCAATCCCAACTGAATCAACCATTGAAAAAGGTTGCAACGTCTCTCACAGCCAGAATAGCAATTGCTAGTTTTCCCTATTGTACGACTTACGCCTTAACGGGTAACCGGTCTTGTAAATTTAGACCGCAATTCTGTTCCAAGTGTTCCCCGAATTAATATATTCTCCGAAGGTACTAATCTCTGCATAATTCGTACCGTTTTTTTCTATCTATCAACCAAAATACATTCTACTCAAGAATGTTAAAAATATGCGGCACAGAACTTAGACAGTTGTGCTGCTTTTTAGGGTCATTCAAAATTTTGCAGATATTCTACTACTATAGGACTACTATTTGATTATTGAAAAAACACGTAGGGTGTGTTAGCGCAGCGTAACGCACCATTATTCAGGCTTTGGTGCGTTACGGATTTCATCCTAACGCACCCTACGATACTTAATTTTTTCATAAATCAAACCGGATTCCTATATTAGAGCAGTTTAAACCAAATAAATTATCACCCCAAATATGCCAATATCTTCAAGAAGTCGGAGATTAAAGTCTTTTGGTAGAGCTGGGGGTGAAAATTCTTTTCTGACTATAGTTAGATGCATAAATACACCAATTTTATGGTAAAGTTTTCTAGGGTATTTAGCCTATATATATATTGATAGTTACTATATATATCAGTCAATAATATTTATCTGACTTATAGACTTGAGAAGAACCACAAAATTATATATATAAATAATGGTTCAATTATGCGTCAAAATAAGAAATAGTAAAAACTGATTTGGCTCAAGAGGATAATATATGAATTTAATGGATGGTCTATTGCTGACACTGTTCAACACTGTTGTTTGTATTGCCTTGCCCAAAGTCCTATCTGTAGTAATTGCTAAAGAAGAAAGTACAGCCCCATCAAAGCCTGTCATCCCATCATCAGAGTCTAACGGCGAGATTAACGGTGTGATGGATGCAGCTTGATTACTCCTCTTATCCAGGGTGGCGATCGCCTACTGATAGAATGAGCATAAATATCCAAAAATTTACTCATTTTTAACAAAACTTTACTATAGGCGATCGC
>PWQB01000749.1 GCA_003556955.1 Nostocaceae cyanobacterium CSSed10_463m | reverse complement strand
CCAGGGTGAAAATGCTAAATGGAATTGCTACGCTAAAGCCAGAGAAACAGCACAACAATTTGTATTTTATTCTCTTTCCCCAATCAATGCCCCAAAAAGCAAAATTCACGCAGTAGCCGCATTTATCACTAGAGCAAATTATGGCATAATTAACGGTAACTTTGAACTAGATTTCAACGACGGGGAAATTCGCTATAAAACCAGCATTGATGTAGATGGAGACAGACTGAGTTTTGCGCTAATTAAACAGTTAGTTTACGCCAACGTGACAATGATGGACGCATACCTACCGGGGATAATCTCTGTGATTTATGAAGATGTGTCCGCAGAAAAAGCAATTAACCAAATTGAACTAACCCCAGATATTCCCCAAGCATCAGAGGAACAAGAACAGTTGTTATCTGTCGTACCTGCTGAAAATCAGCCAAACGTAGCAGTTAATCCATCTTCACAACCAGAAATACAGCAAAAACCCGAAAAACCACCTGAAACACAATCTCATATACTAGCCAGATTAACACCAGATGAAATTGGTCAATTACATCAAGCATTGCAGATGCTAGAACCATATCAGCGTAAACAAACCCAAGAAATTATCGAGAAAGTCAAAAGGTTAATTATTGAGAGATTGGGTAATTTGGGAATAGAAGTATTTGATGAAGCATTTACTTTCTTTACAAAAGTTAAATTCCCAGTAATAATTCTGAAATTAATTCAACGTTATGCAAAAATGGCGGGACGGACAAAATTATTTATAGAGCAATTAAAAGATAAAGTTAAACAATATAGAGAACCATTAGATAATTCTGATATCAACCTAGCTATAGAAGATTTAGAAAAACTATTTGCAAAGATTGACAAGCGCCTGGAAGAACTACCAACAGATAAGTTGTTAGGTGAAAAAGAACTAATATATTTACTTGAGATTGAACAATTTAACGAGCAGTTAGCCTTTTTTGAAAGATTGATCAAAAATCTCCCTGAAAATCCAGCGTCTGAGTGAATAGGGGAACCATTCAACGTGCTTTCTCAGGATACGATGGGGAAAAATCACCTTTCCAAACCAAACTCACCATAGGCGCACCAGGGGATAAATACGAGCAAGAAGCAGATTCAATGGCAGAAAAAGTGATGTCAATGGATACACTAACTGCTACTAATTCCCCCACAATTCAGTCTGATTCGGAAGCGTCATTCGATTCAATTCAGGAACAACCTTTAGTCCAAAGCATCCACCCACTGATTCAGCGTCAAATAGATTCCAATAAAAATAGCACTCAGAACAGGCCAATAATATCATCTTCTGAAGCGCAATCAATCATCAAGTCGAAAAAATACAATGCTCAAAAATTAATCAAGCCAAATTTCAAAAAACTAATTAACAAAGACCAACAACAGCGCAAATAAGGGGGAAAATCTCTACCAATAGCTAATGTTGAAGTGGAGAAAGAGCAATCTCAGGCTTCCGCAATGGGCGAACTGACAAGTCAAGGCGATCGCACTGCTACAAATTCAGAAACTACCGATAATGTCAATACTCCAGAGCAAACAGGCGATCGCACTGCTACAGATGCAGAAACTACCGATAATGTCAATACTCCAGAGCAAACAGGCGATCGCACTGCTACAGAATTAGAAACTACCGATAATGTCAATACTCCAGAGCAAACAGGCGATCGCACTGCTACAGAATTAGAAACTACCGATAATGTCAATACTCCAGATCAAACAGGCAAACTGACAAGTCAAAGCGATTTCATTTATAAACAGGAGCGTTATAGCGGCATTTTCGGAGGGTTCAAATGGTTAGGAGACCTATTATTAGGTATGCCCTCAGAGGTGAACGCTTTCTATGAAGAGGGGCGCAAGGTTTATATAGAACAGATGGATGGTGTAATTAACAATGTTGTCATCATTATCAGTCAAGGGTTAAGCCAAGCAAAAACAGAAATTACCAATGGGAAACAAGAAATTCAGCAATATGTACAACAATTGCCAGATGATTTAAAAGGAGTTGGGCAGGAAGCAGCCGCCGAAATTCAAACCAAGTTTGATGATTTACAGCAACAGGTCAATGATAAGCAAGATGAGCTAGTCGAAACCCTAGCGCAGAAATATCAGGAGAAGTTGGAAGCCGTTGATGCTTGTATAGACGAGATGAAAGCGGCAAATAAAGGTTTGGTTCAAAAAGCCTTTGACTTTGTAGTTGGAGTCATCAAAACCATTGTTGAACTGACAAAAATGCTAATTCAGGTGTTAGCACGAGCAGCAGCAGCAGTGGGCGATATTCTAAAAAATCCGGTTGAGTTTTTCAATAATCTGGTCAAAGCAGTCAAGGACGGCTTCTTAAATTTTGTCAAAAATATCGCGCAGTATCTCCAGCAAGGACTGATGGGCTGGCTAGTTGGTACTATCGGTGGGGCGGGAATTGAGATGCCAGAAAGCTTTGATAGCAAAGGCATTTTTAGCTTGGTAACTTAGGTATTGGGACTCAATTATGATTTTATCCGTGGGCGGGCAGCAGAAAGGTTAGGGGAAGAAAAAGTCTCGTATCTGGAAAAGGGCAATGAAACATTTAAAATCTTGTCTACTCAGGGATTAGTCGGGATTTGGCCGATGATTCAAGACAAGGTTGGCGATATCAAAACAATGGTGATGGATGGCATCCATAATTTTGTGATGACTTCCATTGTTAAGGCTGGGGTAGAGTGGGTGCTGAGTTTATTAACTCCTGCATCGGCTTTTGTCAAGGCTTGTAAGATGATTATTGATGTCGTCAAGTTCTTTGTAGAAAGGGCTGCACAAATTGGCGAGCTGATTACTGCCATCATGGATTCGATTACAGCGATCGCATCTGGTGCAGTCGGGGCAGCAATTAAAGCAATTGAAGGTGCGCTGGCTAAGTCTTTACCAGTGGTACTTGGTTTCCTAGCCAGTCTTTTGGGCTTGGGTGGTATTACTCAGAAGATTAAATTAATTATTAACAAATGCCGTCAACCAGTAGTCAAGACTGTTGATTGGGTGATTAATAAGGGTGCAAATGTTGCTGGGAAAGCAGGT
>PWQB01000830.1 GCA_003556955.1 Nostocaceae cyanobacterium CSSed10_463m | reverse complement strand
TGGTGTTAATAAATGCACATCTGAATCTTCACCCAGAGCTACTTCAGCTACGTCTAAGAGTTGAGCAGCATTGGCAAAAATCTCTGGATTATTAAAGCCTTCTTTTGCCGAAATCTGGTGTAAAGATGCATCAGGTATAGTTGCTCTACCCAGCAAAGTTTTATCTAAGATTAGACCTTTTAATAACGCTAATAAAGCCCCATAGATAGCAAAATCATCACAACTATCACAAGCTTTAAATTCAATGCGTCCGACTTCAGCCGGAATCCGGGCAACTTTGGTTAATGAAGGGATACTATTAATTAGCTGTTCTTGTTTCTCCACAAACACAAGTGCTGCGGATCTTTTTCCAGTTCGCACAAAAGTTCTGACTGATAAACCATCCCATAATCCCCCATTATAAAAGGGAGAACTATAGCTAAAAGGAACGATGTAAGGACTATAATAAGTTAACTTTTTACCAATATCAATCACATTTTCAATTGGTAAATCTGCCACAGAAATATTTAAATCTGGCCCATAAGTCACCATGTAAATATTAGCGGTGCGTTCATCGGGATAAGTTTGTAACTGTTTGAGTTCATACTCATTTAAAGGAGGTTGAGGTTCAAATACAGTTTTATGGGGGTTAAAACTGGTTAAAACTGGTGAAAACCCGTAGCTAGTAGCCACTTCCCGCAGTAATTGAAAACTTTCTGCTAATTCCGTTAAAGCGCCTTGAATATCAGATTGGATAGTGGTTCTGATTTCGATACCTTTAGGTAGACAATCAATCACTTTGTCAGAATCAGCAAATCTTTCAAAACCTTCAATATACCATCTTTTTTGCCTAATCCCAGCATCACCAACGCGTAATTGTGCATAATCGTTGGGGTATGTGGGCAGTTTTTCCACAATTTGATCAAAGTCAGCGAATTTAGTCTGGGAAAAATCAGCAAATTGTCCTGACTGGTTCAGGAATGCAACTTCATGCTCAATGCCAAAATAAAATTTCATGTATACTTAGTGATAAGTAATTAGGGTTGTGTAGTTCAATGAGTGCTACTTGCATCTGCTGTAGCATTCTATATGAGATATATTTGCATTAACTAATCTATCAAATTTATAGACAGTTGCACTAAAATTTTATGTTAATTTCGAGTTTATCCATCCGGTTTGATGCTGCATTCAATGATAAGTGATGAATTAAGGGTGTTTTTCAATGTTCTGAAAATCAGGTATATATTTTTGCCGCTACACATTTATGACACCAAGTAGCTGATTATTTTTGAGTTTAAGTAGAAATATTATCAAAATAAGTTTTAGACATATTTTATACAAAATTCCGAAATGCTCTGATAACGGTTGGTAGGAGGTGATACTTACAGTCAGATACACCAGCGCACCCACGAGTCTCACAATCACTGTGTATCATTGTGTAAAGTAGCTTAATATTCACCAAAAAAATTTTGAGGTGTGATTATGACAACAACCGTTCAATCTCCCTACAGCAGTGAACAAATTACTGCTTGGTTACGTGGCTTGCTCACAATAGCCTGGGCAGATGGTAACTTTGATCCTGAAGAAAAGGAATTAATTACCAGTCTGACACAGGAAGAATTAGCTCTAGGGGTTGAGTTAGAGTCACTAGAGGTAATTACACCAGAAGAATTAGCTGCAAAGTTGGGTAAGAGAACACCAGCAGCCGAAAATTTTACTCGTACAGCTGTGATGGTGGCGATCGCTAATGGTACATATTCCCCCAGCGAAGATCAAGTCATGCAGCAGTTATACACGGCTTTAGAACAGCCACAAGATATTCTAGAATCCTTACGTCATACCCTAGCACCAGGAGAACAGATTTCCACCCTAGCACCAGCAGAAACACCTTCACCAGATGTACTGTGTCCCCTGCGTGATTGGCTAGACGGGCTAGAAATCCACGACCCCAGAGTAGCCCGTTTCTTGTGCAAAATGATTCCTTCCCAGTGTCCTTTTGAGCGGGATATCACCCTATTTGGACGCAAAATTGTACACATCCCACCATTGTGTCAAATTAACCCACTGTATGAGCAACTGGTAGGTTTACGTTTTCGCGCCCTTTCCTATTTAGCAGATGAATGTGGTGAGGATATTTCACCATATATTTAGTCATTGGTCATTGGTCATTGGTCATTGGTTATTAGCGTTAGTTAGGTAGGATAATGTCAAGTAGGAGTTTCAAGAATTACGGGTCTATCAATTATCTGAAAAATTAGCTGACGACATCTGGAAAATTGTTAATAATTGGCAGCCATTGGCGCAAGGTACACTAGGAAAACAAATCATTCGTTCAGCAGATAGCATTGGTGCGAATATAGCAGAAGGTGTAGGCAGAGGAAGTTATCAAGACAATCGACATTTCGTCAAAATAGCAAGGGGGTCTTTGTACGAAACTCAGCACTGGCTCAGACGAGCATATAACCGTAAGCTGTTAACTGATGAACAAATAGATGTACTAAAGCTAATCATCAATGAACTAGCACCCCAATTAAACGCATACCTGAAATCAATAGGTAACGTTCCAGATGACTAATGACCAATGACTAATGACTAATAACTAAAATATGCAATTTATCGACCAAGCACTAATTGAAGTAGAAGCTGGTAAAGGTGGCGATGGTATCGTCGCCTTTCGACGTGAGAAATACGTACCAGCCGGCGGTCCCTCTGGGGGAAATGGGGGACGTGGTGGTTCAGTAATTTTTGTTGTGGATACAAATCTGCAAACTTTGCTGGACTTCAGATACAAGCATCTCTTTAAAGCCGATAATGGTGGACGTGGTGGACCAAATAACTGCACCGGGGCTAACGGTAAGGATTTAATCGTCGAAGTTCCCTGCGGTACATCTGTTTATGACAGTAGTACAGGTGCTTTACTCTGCGATTTAGTTGAACCTGGACAACGTTTTCGAGTAGCTGCGGGCGGAAAAGGTGGATTAGGAAATCAGCATTTTTTGAGTAACCGTAACCGCGCCCCTGAATATGCTTTACCTGGACTACCAGGAGAAATGAAAGTATTACGCTTAGAGTTGAAACTTTTAG
>PWQB01000118.1 GCA_003556955.1 Nostocaceae cyanobacterium CSSed10_463m | reverse complement strand
GTCTCGTCAACCGAAGCAGAAATCACCTGTTGACCATCGGGGGTGACAGCTACTGCATTTACCGAGTCACTATGACCTGTGAGGGTAAATATTTCCGTTCCCGTCTGGAGATTCCACACCTTCAGCGTGTTGTCATCGGAAGCAGAAATCACCTGTTGACCATCGGGGGTGACAGCTACTGCATTTACCGAGTAACTATGACCAGAGAGGGTGCGGAGTAAGTTACCCCCGGCTGGCGTGAGGCTAACAGTTAAGGGACAAAACCAAGGTGTAGTGGTTTGCTGCTTGGCCTGTGTTAATAGAGCTTGAATGTCCGGTATTTTCTTATCTAATAGCCTTCCTTGTAACTGACTAACTAACTGTGTTTTATCCACTGCTACAACATGGGCTGATAGTCGCAAGGTTCCTTGAATTAACTTCAGGGTTTTGACTTTTTCCGAGTTATATTCTGGATGTTCTGACTCTGCCAATTTATCAATCAAATCATAATCTTCAATTAACGCTTGTATCCCAAAGTCAGGATAATTAATTTTGTCTTGGATAAAGTTAAAATTAGTCAGCAGGTGATAATACTTTGCTAAGTTTCCCGACTCAATGAGATTATAAGGATACCTGCCCAGTCGAGCTTTTTGGGAGTAGGATTTTGTTGACCTGGTTTTTTTAGCAATCTTAGTCATCTTCACCCATCTCCCGTTCCCAGTATTCAACAATGCGTTGATTCACATCTTGTAATAGCTTTCTATTCGATTTCAGTTCTTTTCTCCCCTGCAAAAACTCCAAGAAACTGGCATGATAAATGCCATAGCAGATTTCATCATCTACACTTGGCTTTTTCAAATACTCCACCCAGTCATCTAAAACATTTTGCACTTCATATTGATCATGGTTAGCAATCTCAGCAATCATTTCACAAGGTATCGGTGTACCAATTTCCACCAAAATAAACAAAATAAATACCTTTACTTCCTGGGGTTTTTTATCCATCCCCATTCGTTCCCAGTGAACTTGATAATAATCTTTCAGACCATCAGGTAATTCTTTCAAACTCAAGTCATCATATAAACCGCGAGCAATTTCCGGCAAAACATAACGCAGATACATAAAATTATTATCACTTTTGTTTGCCACCTGCTCAACAAAATCATTCTCCAAAATATTGCGTGTTTCAATCCATTGTCTCAGCGCAACCTTATACTCTGGATCATGCTTCAAACATAAGCTAATATACTCTTTGATATCATCACGACTCAAAGCTTGATACTCACTCATCCTTAAATCTAGCTCCTCAACTGGCACATCTGGAGAAACAGACAAGCGCTTTGTCTCTCTAATATAAGGTCGTCTCGTTAACAAAAAATAAACGCCCTTTGGTAGTACATTTGGTAAATCTAAAAGATTACCTCCCGATTCTTGCTGTACTTCATCCAGAGCATCAACTACAATTACCAAACGTTCACCATTTGAAATCTTTTTGCTCACGCTTTCTAGCAATTCCGCTAAATTAACCTTTTCAGCATTCTGCAACTGATAACGCTTAATTAATTGCTTACGAATACTTTCTAGAAATAACTCCGGTCGGTTGCGACCATCGGAGAGAATATTAAAATAGCAAGGTGATTTATAATCCCAGACATATTTAGCCGCAATGGTGCTTTTCCCCATTCCCGCATCACCCACAATGGTAAAATAACCATGCCGATTTTTTTCGAGGAATTGCTTAAACTGCTCAAACACAAACTTGCGACCGCAAAAACTCCGAATTTTTTCTTTAATTAACGATTTAAATTCCCCTGGATACTCATCCATATTCCAGTCAGGGAAAGGCTCAAACTCGTTTGATTTAGTTCTTTTAGCAACCTGAATAAAACTTTCCCCAAACTCCTCTAACTCCGAGCGAATATCAATTTTTAATTCTCGGATTTCATCCCCCAACACATTCCATTCAAGAAAATATTCTACGTGCTTGCAGAAACCCAACGGATTATTAGCAGTATAGGCACTCCAAAAGGCATTTTTAATCTCTTTTTCCCTAAAAAGCTTAAGAATTGCTTCATCTTTACCCACCCCATACTCAATTAAAGAGTAGACATACACACCATCAACATCCTTCGGTGGTTGCGTCGGGTCAAGCTTGAACTCTTTTAAAACCTTGACTACAGATTCATTACGTTGAGCTTGATTGATAACCAAAGCAGTCGCAGGTTTAGTTAAACCCTTAAGTGCTTTAACTACAGAGTCAATACTAATCATCACTAGAAATATAGATAAATTTTACCTCTGCAACCTATTCTAACGACAGATGGCAAAATTTAGCCTGTACACCCTCTTACCTCCTCCTCAGCGTCCTCTGCGCCTCTGTGGTTTGATTCTCTTCCCCATCAACCAAATACCCGCCCAAAAAATTAATCTACCAAACCTAAAATATTGACATTTCATCCTTCCTGTGGGTGGCTTAAAACATTCCATTTTGCAATAACTCTCTATCTTTCTATAGTGCCTGATTGATAACTAAAATTTCTAACCTTAAAAAAGGACAAAAATTAAATTTCAAACTTTTTTAGCTAAATAAATATCAAAAAAATTGGAGGCTTTTATGACATCTACCAACCTGAATCCTGTCCAGCAAAGCGCATCCAAATTTAAACAGTTGGATATAGACGATAAACTAGCAATAATGGGGCGACTTTATACCCAAATTGCTAATCAAATTCCTGCTGATATGATAGATGCCTTACCAACAAAAAAAGCAGCAGAATTAGTAGCACAAATTCAGCAAATTTCCCCAGAAGAACAACTTTATGCGTTGCGTGACTTGCTACCAGCTACAAAAAATGATCAAGATGAAATCATGCTTGATCCACATCCTACCAAAGCCACAGTAGAACTTGCACAAGGCGGAACCACAATTCCCACAGGTGAGTATGGCGCAATGAAACCTGAAGCTAAGGTGGCTTTTTGGTCTCTGTTAGCTGAAAGACTGGGAACTACAATCATTGATATTCCCCACGACTATAGCCTTTCTCAACCAGCCACAGAAGTATTTAACACCCTCAAATCATTAGAACCTAACGATTTAAT
>PWQB01000740.1 GCA_003556955.1 Nostocaceae cyanobacterium CSSed10_463m | reverse complement strand
CAGGTGAAATTAGTTGTACTTGCACTGTGGTACTTTCACTGACGAGACAAGCATCAATAAAGATGGCTAGTTTGGTATGGGCTAAGGGTTCCGCGAGTTCTGGTGTGAGTTGGTGAACCGCTAAAGATGTGATTTGTGATGGTGGTAATGCTTTGGCGACTTTTTGTCCAATACCATCATCACTACGTAATTCGTTACCGTATCCAATAGCGATCATATCAGGGTTCATGTTTTTTAGTGTCGCTCGATAATTGAACGCAGATGGACGCAGATAAACGCAGATAATTTGGTAATTTATCTATATCTTTGTGTCTTTGTGTCTTTGTGGTTTGATAAAAAATTAATTTCTGGATTTTTCATTGATTATTATGCCATTGTGGTCAATTAATTGAATCTGTAAAGGCATTTGACCAACTGCGTGAGTGGAACAACTTAAACAAGGGTCAAAAGCCCTAATTCCTGCTTCTACACGATTTAACATTCCTTGGGGAATTTCTGTACCCTGAATAAAATGTCTCGCAATTTGGGCGACTGTGCTATTCATGGCTAAATTGTTTTGTCCTGTGGCTATAATTAAATTGACTTTCTGCATTAAGCCGTTTTCATCTACTTGATAATGGTGAAATAATGTGCCTCTGGGGGCTTCACTCACTCCCACGCCTTCTAGTTGATTGATACCTGCATTAGCCCTCAATCTATTTGAGAGTAAATCGGCATCATCTATTAAAATTTCAATGTGTTCAATACAGGCTAAAATCTCAATTAGTCGGGCGTAGTGATAGAAAAATGATGAGTTAATTGTGCCTTGTCCTCGGTCTCTAAATTCTCGCAATTCTGCATCAGCTAAGGGTGTACCAATATGAGTGCAAATATTCAGCCGGGCGAGGGGTCCAACTCGATAAATTCCACTGTTTAAACTACAATGATCAGTGTTGTTAGGATAACCGAAAGGGCGATAATAAGGAGATTTTAAATAGGAGTCAGGCTGCACTGCTTCGCCAATGAATTGTTGATAATTAGTGGGGTCAAGTTTATCAGCAATGATATTACCGCCACTATCAACAAATCTAATATAGCCATCATAGTTTTCCCATAAACCATCAGCTGTGACTAAGCCCATAAATAAGCTGGGAAAATTGCCAAAGGTTTGCGCTTCTTGTTGATAATTATCCAGTAAAGTTTTAAATCTAGTTAATGCATTTAAGATTGTGCTACGAACTTCGGGGATGCGGTTCTCAATATGGGTGCGTCCTTCTGGGGATAAGGCTTCGCGCACACCGCCAGGAATTGCCCAGGAGGGATGTATTTTTTGTCCTCCCAATTGTTCAATAATTTCTTGTCCAAATTGACGCAAGCGGATACCCCCACGGGCTAATTCTGGTTCGGCGGCTATTAAACCAAAAATATTACGTTTTTCGGGGTCGCTATCCATTCCTAATAATAAGTCTGGGGCGCTGAGGTGGAAGAAACTTAAGGAATGAGATTGAATAATTTGGGCGAGGTTCATTAAGCGCCGGAGTTTTGCGGCTGCTGGGGGAATTTTAACTGATAAAATGCGATCGCCTGCTTTGGCTGAGGCTAATAAATGACTAACTGGACAAATTCCACAAACACGGGCTGTAATTCCGGGCATTTCTGCGAGGGGACGACCTTCACAAAATTTCTCAAATCCCCGAAATTCGGTGACATGAAAACGAGCATCGCTGACTTGTCCGGTATCATCTAAATAAATACTAATTTTGGCGTGTCCTTCGATGCGGGTCACTGGGTCGATAATGATTTTTTTGGACATGGTGAGGAGTGGGGGGAGGTTTTTTTCACGCAGAGAGTATGAGTTAGCCAAATTTGATTTCACGTCCTTGGAGTTGTGGTTTTTCTCCTTTTAATAGTGGTTCTAATACGGCTTTAATTCGATGTGCTGATGGGGGACAACCTGGCATATAAATATCAACGGGTACGAGTTGATGTACTGGGATGACTTTATCGATTAATTCGGGAACTATACCAGGTTCATGGGGAATTTGGGGGTGAGTATCGGCGTTTTCAATATAAGAACGTTCTAGGACAGATTCGGCAATACCTAAAGGATTACGTAATGCGGTAACATTACCAGTAACGGCACAATCGCCAAAGGAAACAAGTATGTGCGATCGCTCTCTGACTTGCTGAATCATTTTCACATGATCTTCGTTAGCAATTGCGCCTTCAACTAATACTATATCTACGCCTTGGGGATATTCTTTGATATCAGCAAAGGGACTATAAACTAAATCCACTTGTGCGGCTAAATCAATTAGCCATTCGTCTAAATCGAGAAAGGACATATGACAGCCAGAACAGCCGCCTAACCAAATTGTTGCTAGTTTTAAACGAGTCATAATAATTCGTAGTTCGTAATTCGTAGTTCGTAGTTCGTAGAGGCTTTTACCCTACTCCCTACTCCAGGTTCCATTGGTGTTTTTCTCTGGCGGTGACGAGAAAATCAAGTTTGGTGCGGTCGCGTGTCATTTCTGCGACGCTGGAACCTTTGTCAAATAACGCACCTGTGGGACAAGCAGTAACGCATTTACCGCAAGAGGTACAAGTGGGGGAAGTTCCCCAAGGTTGATTTAAATCGGTGATTACATGACAATTGGTTCCCCTTCCCGCCATATCCCAAGTGTGCGCGCCTTCGATTTCGTCACAAACACGGATGCAACGGGTACATAAAACACAACGGTTATGGTCAACGCCAAAACGATCATGAGAAATATCAACCTTGCGGTCAGGGAAATGATAATTTAAACGCACATGATCCATACCCATCTCAATAGCTAAATCTTGTAACTCGCAATTACCATTAGCCACACACACCGCGCAAATGTGATTACCTTCCGCAAACAACATTTCAATAATTGTGCGGCGATATCTTTGCAAGCGATCGCTATTTGTTTGCACCACCATCCCCTCAGTAACTTTCGTCACACAAGCAGGTTGCAACTTATTACTCCCAGCAACTTCCACCAAACACAAACGACAAGCCCCCACATCAGTCACCCCTTCCAGATGACACAAAGTAGGAATATGAATCCCCGCATCCT
>PWQB01000609.1 GCA_003556955.1 Nostocaceae cyanobacterium CSSed10_463m | reverse complement strand
TTGTCCTGCTTTGGCTTGTTGTAAAGCTCTTTTCAAACTGGCTTTAATTTCTTCAACGGGTGTATCATCAGGGTCAACTGCTTCTACTTCTACCTGTTCTGGAACTAACACAATTACCCGCACCTGATGAGGATAAGTTGTTCCCTGAATCGGCTGATCTAGAACTAAATTGCCTTCAGCGTCAATCTTGCCAGTAACTTCAATGGCTTTCATTTCTTATCTACCTCATTTTGTCGAAGATCCTAACACGCCCAAATCTCAGCAGGACAAGGATATTAAGGAATAGGAACTGACCTTAATATTCGCTCAACTACAGTTCTAGGATTGCGTCCTCCCCTGGGAATGAGGCGATGACAGAGGACGTGAGGGACGAGAAATTTAACATCATCGGGAATAGCATAATCACGCCCTAACAGAAAAGCCAGCGCTTGGGTAGCCTTTTGTAATGCCACAGTACCACGGGGACTTACACCCAAAGTGATTTCCTCATCTTGTCTTGTAGCGCGGACTAATTCGAGAATGTATTGTTGCAGAGAAGTTTCTACTTTTACCTGGGAACAGACTTGACGCAATTCGGCTACTTCTGCCAAGGTTAAACAAGGCTGCAAATCAGTAAAACTTTGACCTTGTTGCAAATTTTGTAGCATCTCTAGTTCTTCTGTAGCCCCAGGATAGCCCAAACTTAAGGACAACATAAACCGATCCATCTGGGCTTCTGGTAAGGGAAAAGTTCCTTGATATTCTATGGGGTTTTGGGTAGCAATGACAAAGAACGGTTGAGGAACTACACGAGAGATACCATCAACTGTGACTTGATGTTCTTCCATTACTTCCAGCAAAGCTGACTGGGTGCGGGGTGTGGCGCGGTTGATTTCGTCGGCTAGGAGAATATTGGCAAAGACTGGCCCTGGGAGAAAGTTAAATTCGCCGCTTTTCGGGTTCCAAATATTCGTACCCGTGATGTCAGTTGGTAGTAAATCGGGGGTACATTGTAGCCGTTGAAACTTGCCATCCAGTGAACGGGCTAGGGATTTAGCAAGGAGAGTTTTGCCCACTCCAGGGACATCTTCTAGCAGTGCATGACCGCCACCTAATAGGGCGACTAGGACTAAGCGGATGGCTTCGTTTTTGCCCACGATGGTACGAGCCAGATTTTGTGTGAGGGTATTAATTTTGTCTCTCATGCACCACAGAATAAATTTTTAATAATGGGGCTAGGAATCGGAATGGAGAATTACATATCCTAGATTCTCCACTCCCTCATCTAGAGTATTCCCATTCAGTTATGAAAAATCAGCATTTTGCACTCAAAAGTTCTCTAGCAACATTACAGTCAAGTTGAATTTGTGTTTTCAGGTCGTCTAGAGAGGGAAATTTCTGTTCTGGGCGCAAAAATTCCACTAGCTGTACAGCTAATTGTTTACCATATAAATCACTAGACCAATCAAACAAATGTACTTCTACTGATAAGTTACTACCGTTTACTGTGGGGCGATTGCCGATGTTCATTACACCCAAGTTCTGATACGTAGTAGTTGCATCTGGTGTCTGACTCAAAATAGCAGCGCGGACAGCATAAACACCTAAACGGGGGACAAATTTTTCTTTGGGTAATTGCAGGTTGGCGGTAGGAAAGCCAATGGTTCGCCCCATTTGTTGACCTGGGATCACAGTACCAATTAGATTGTAAGGTCTTCCTAGAAGGAGGTTGGCGTTTTTGATGTCGCCACTTTCTAAGTAGTGACGGATCAATGAAGTGCTAATGGGAGCCTCCTGGCTGGGAACTTTGTCTGTATAGGTTTGTAAGGATACGATGGTGACGGGTATATGGTGTTTGGCGGCTAGTAATTGCAAATCTTTAGCAGTACCACGGCGCTGTTTGCCAAAACAAAAATCTTGCCCAACACTAATTCGTCGACACTGGAGTTGTTTGACTAAAATTTGCTCGACAAAATCTTGGGGAGATAAAGCAGATAATTCTTTGTCAAAGGGTAGCAGTACCAGTTGTTCTACTCCTAGCGATCGCAATTGTTGGACTTTTTCATCCAGTGGCGTTAATAAAGGTCTGGGTTGACCTGTAAAAAACTCTAGCGGATGGGGATCAAAGGTGACAACTGTTGAGTATGTTTGTTCTTGTGTTGGGGAGGGTGAGGTGGAAGAGGATTGAGGGAATTTTTCTTCATTTTCTCGTCTTGGCTCATTCTTTGTTGGGGGCAAAATTGGTTGAATCACTCTGTGATGACCAAGATGTACTCCATCAAATTTGCCAAGGGCTACAGCAGTTGGCTTCAGCAGCCCTTCTATTGAAGAAGTAACCCACATAGAACGTCCATTTTTAGACAAATTGAGCATCCGAATTTTGGGATTTTAGGTTTATTTAGCCATTAGCCAAAAGCTACCTTATCTGACCAGAGAGGATGGTTTTTGGTGATAATATGACGTTCAACTAGCTTCATGACTTGATTATACAGCTAGAATAGTTTCTGCAAAACTCAAATCACTCAGACTTGCTTTTGATTTAGCTAAAATCTCAAATTGCTGCCATTGCAACCTTCATGCAGAAAAGTTGCTGCTAGGAAAAGATTCTGATAAAGGTATATCGGTGGGAACCTGAAGAACCATTCCTTCTTGTGCCATGATTGCACCAGGAAATTTCTCAGATGCTTCTTTCCCTACACGATCTAAGAATTCATCGTTGTGGGCAGGATCATGGTGGTAAATGACCAGATTTTTCACATTAGCGGCTTTGGCTACTTTCACAGCTTCTTGCCAAGTGGAATGTCCCCAACCGATTTTCGGTGATTTTGGTGAATAATATTCCTCATCGGTATAGGTGGAATCATAAATTAAAATATCCGCATCCCTTGATAGGCGTAGGACATTTTCATCTAGCTTGTCAGGATAATGTTCGGTATCAGTTAAATAAACAGCCGCACCACCACGCCAGTTGACTCGGTAACCCACCGCTTCACCGGGATGGTTAAGCTGTGCTGTTTCTACGGTAATGTCGTTAATATGTAGTGGTTTTCCTGGGTTAATGTCATGGAATGTCAAATTTGCCTGCATAATCTGTAAAGGCACAGGAAAATTTGGGTGGAGCATCTGGTCATTGAGACGTTGTTCAATAGTTGAACCATCAGGAGCGATCGCACCGTAAATATGAAATTTATTTCCCTGCACAAACCCTGGGACAAAAAAGGGAAATCCTTGAATATGATCCCAGTGAGAGTGAGTGAAAAATATGTGGCCTTCTATGGGCATTTGTCCCAATAAAGATTGCCCTAAAACGTGTATTCCTGTACCACAATCGAAAATTAAGCGTCTACCGCCTACTTGCATCTCTACGCAAGGGGTGTTACCTCCATAACGGACAGTGTGTAGACCTGGACTAGGGATGCTCCCGCGAACGCCCCAAAATTTTACGGTAAATTGGTTCTCTATCCTGGACATGAGTGTTGTTGGCTGGATTGAGCGGGCGATCAATAATATAAATTATACTGATTTTATGCAGTTGATGCTGACTTCATCTATATGCTAGAGGGGTATAACTTGGTAAAATGGCATACCCTGGTTCCGATTGTTTGTGTCAATTTTGACTATATTATTACAAAGCAGTCACCCCGGTGTTGATTTTTGTGTATGTATCTTTAATATCAATATTGTTCCTACTTTATAACTCAAATTTTGCTGTGATGCATTTAACTATG
Organism: Nostocaceae cyanobacterium CSSed10_463m; assembly: GCA_003556955.1. Next base: position 8,431 of record PWQB01000609.1, on the reverse strand, counting down.
TTTGCCAGTTTACCTATAATAATCTACAAGCCCAAAATTATTGAGTGCGTGTCGTGTAGGTAATCCTGCATGAAATCATACAAGATATTCACGTCAGTTGAAACTCCCACTTAGATAAGCTATCTAGCCCTGTGGGATAGGTCAGATTATATTGTAATGGAGTAATGCTAATGTAGTTGTTGCGAATCACATGGACATCAATCGGCACGTTATCAGATAAATGTAAACCTGACGGTGGTTCCACCTCTTCCAAAACTTCTCCGGTTAACCAGTAGTAAATTTTGCCACGAGGATCAACGCGCTTGTCAAACACATCAACATAACGCCGGATTCCTTGACGAGTAAAAGTCACTCCGTTAATTTTCTCCCACTTGACAGGCGGAATATTAACATTGAGCAACATTAATTCTGGCAGGGGTTGTAGCGCTAGTTTTTCCACGAGAATGCGGGCAAACTTAGCCGCAGGTTGAAAATCTTTGGATGTGTGGCTGGTGAGACTGAAGGCTATGCTAGGTATACCCTCAATTATACCTTCCATTGCCGCCGAAACCGTCCCAGAATAGAGAATTTCCGTTCCTAGATTTGCGCCTTGGTTAATGCCAGATAGCACCAAGTCCGGGGGAGAATCTAGCAAAGCCCACAGTGCTAATTTTACGCAGTCTGAGGGCGTACCATCACAAGCCCAAGCATTGATGGCGGGATGAAAAACTGATTCGATCACCTCAGCGCGAATAGGTTGGTGCATGGTGAGTCCATGTCCGGTTGCTGAACGTTCCCGATCAGGGCAAACTACAGTTACATCATGGCCTGCTTCTGCTAGACAGTCAGCGAGGGTGCGAATACCCAAGGCTGAAACTCCGTCATCATTGCTAATGAGTAATTTCATTGGTCATGAGTTATTTGTGATGAGTCATTTGTCAATTTTGCATATCTCTAGTATGAGGCAAAAAAATACTCTAACATACACAATTGCTGCAAAAATAGGAAATCATGGTTGGGTTTTCACCTTTGTCTCTCATGAAAGTGATTGGTTGCCATGCCAAAGTCGTAGACTAATAAGCATGACTCATGACTAATGACTAAGAACTAATGACTACCAATTTAGAGGATCAACTTTTAGCACTGCGGCATGAAGGAGAACAAGCGATCGCCGCCGCAGACACCCTAGAACGTCTAGAAGAACTCAGAATTAGCTATCTGGGTAAAAAAGGCCAACTGGGGGCATTGTTGCGAAGTATGGGGCAAATGAGTGCAGAGGAAAGACCAAAAATTGGTGCGATCGCCAATACAGTCAAAGAGTCCCTACAAAATAGTCTAGATAAGCAACGAACTGCCCTGGAATCTGCAAAAATTCAGGCACAGCTAGAAGCAGAAACCCTGGATGTAACTATGCCGGGAATTTACAGCCCCCAAGGTCGGATTCATCCACTCAATGGTATTATTGACCGAGCGCTGGATATTTTTGTGGGCATGGGCTACACGGTAGCGGAAGGGCCAGAGATGGAAACAGATTATTATAATTTTGAAGCCTTAAATACTCCACCTGATCACCCCGCCCGTGATATGCAGGATACCTTCTACCTCCCAGATGGAAATCTTCTCCGTACACATACATCCTCAGTACAAATTCGCTACATGGAAAAAGAGGAACCACCCATCAGGGTTGTAGCGCCAGGGCGAGTTTATCGGCGAGATAATGTGGATGCGACTCACTCGGCGGTTTTCCATCAAATAGAACTTTTAGCCATTGATGAAGGTTTGACTTTTACAGACCTCAAAGGAACGATTAAGGTGTTTCTGCAAGCCATATTTGGTGATTTACCGATTCGTTTCCGTGCTAGTTATTTCCCCTTTACAGAACCTTCTGCTGAAGTAGATTTACAGTGGAATGGGCGCTGGTTAGAGGTAATGGGTTGTGGAATGGTTGATCCAAATGTAATGAAATCTGTAGGTTATGACCCAGAAATTTATACTGGGTTTGCTGCTGGTTTTGGTGTAGAACGCTTTGCAATGGTGTTACATCAAATCGATGATATCCGCCGCTTGTACTCTAGCGATTTAAGATTTTTACAGCAGTTTTAATTACTGTTATAGACATCTTCGATAAATAATAATGTAGAGACGTTGTATACAACGTCTCTACAAGGGATTTGAAAGACGAAAATTTAAATTAGGTCGATTTCTAATTCTTAGCAAATAACTAATGACAAATGACAAATGACTAATGACTATTTCGACAATTATCACAATGTCCACAACGCCAGTTAGCAGCTTCTTTTTCAAAACCAAAGGCATTTAATAAAAATTGCCAACGACATTTTTTAGTATGCAAATATTGCTGCATTTGTTTAGCAGCTTGTGATTGTGTTATTGGCTGATTTTTTACCCCTGACTCAATGGTGTAATGAAAAGGGTCCACCCAATTTAATTGACCACTGCTATGGAGTAAAGCCAATGCTGTAGAAGCATCACGAAATTCACGGGTGACTGCATTCACTTCTCCCTGTTTAGGTAATTTTCTCACCAATTGCTGGGCTGTGCGTTGTTGCGATCGCATTTGTTCCTCAAAAAACTGCTGTCTTTGCTTATCCTCTGGATCTAACAATCCGGTAGGTTCACTAATTAAAGTTAATGCTGCTGCTGGTTTTCCATCTCGTCCAGCCCGGCCAATTTCTTGCACATATTCAGAAATCAGGTGTGGGGCTTGAAAATGGACAACCCAGCGCACATCTGACTTATTTATCCCCATCCCAAAGGCACAGGTACAGACAACAAAGGGAATTTTACCACTTAGCCATTGAGCTTCTACATTGCGGCGTTCTGCTGCACCCAATCCTGCATGATAACTAGCGGTATTGTAACCCATCTCTGCTAACCATGCAGCTAAATTTTCGCTATCTTTTCTAGTGCGAACATAAATTAATCCCGATTGTTGGGGACGATTTTGAATAAACTTTAATAATTGCTGTTTCCGACTGCGTGGTGTCCAAGCTATGCGAACAATGGGATGCAAATTCGGGCGGTAGGGATTTAAGCGAAATATTTCTGGTTGCTGTAATTGTAAAACTGTTTGAATAGTTTTTTGGGCTGCGGGGTCAGCAGTAGCGGTAAAAGCCGCAATACTAATTTTTGTTCCCGGCGGTTTTGTTTTGAGTAGTGCAGGTCTGACTGCGCCTAATCTGCGATAAGCTGGGCGAAATGTATCTCCCCATTGTACTAAACAATGGGCTTCATCTAATATTAAACCGTTAATTTGTAAGTTGGGATTACACAATTTTTCCCAGACTGGCGCACTCAATAAAGTCTCTGGGGATAAATACAGTAATCTTAGTTGTTGTTTTTCTAAAGATTGGAGTGTTGCACGGCGTTGGGATGAAGGCAATTCACTATGCAAAAGTGCGGCTTTTTGTTGGTGCTGAAGTAATTCCTGCACTTGGTTTTCCATTAGTGCTACCAAGGGAGAAACAACTAAAGTTAATCCTGTTTGTAGCAGGGCGGGAAGTTGAAAACAAATTGATTTTCCGCCACCTGTAGGCATAATAATTAAGGCATCTTTTTTGGCTAATAAACTGCTGACTATTTCACCCTGGGGTGGTCGAAAATTATCGTAACCCCAAATTTGTTTAAAAGTAGCGATAACTGCTTGCCAAGAGGTATTTTCAGGGGAAATCATGAGGATTTTTATAGTTATATTGATTTGCTCATCATATCCAGTTTCTTTAGTTATTGAACATCTCCAGAATTAATTAGGACTTACGCATAAGTCAGGGAAAAACTAACCACACCAGGCGCAGAGTACACAGAGGAATGAGGGTTTGAGAGATTTTTGCGTAAGTCCTATTAATATATAGCAACTGCCAAGGTGGTTAGGATATGGCAAAAGTTTAAAACCCAGTCACAGTAGGGAGCATCCCAATTTGGTAAAAACATAGAAAACTGATGTAAAAAACCTATTAAACCCTCTTATCTTGGCGTTCTTTGCGTCTAAAGCCCAAGGGGCATACGCTACGCGAAGGCGGTTCGTTTTTCCATTCTTCTATAAACCAAAATCCCATAAATAAATTGAACTTGCACATTTGGGATGCTCCCGGGCTAGGGGTGATCAAACAGGGACTAAATCACCGCTAACCACTTTTCACACGACCTCTCAAATATTTCCCATCTCTTTTAAATACACCCTAGTAAATGGTTCATTTTCTCCCAAAGTATAGTCTTCAATTAATCCACTACGACGGATAGAAATGTCGTTATCTTTTTTGATCACCACCGTAGAATCCTCAAAGACATCCCGTGCTAACATCATTTCTGTTTCTGTGGGATTATCTAAAATTACTATATTACTTCCATGATAAAACATTCCTTCCTCTTCCAGAATGGATGCTTCATATTCAGTAATTAGTAAATCAAGTTTGGGATTACGTAGCAAAGTCTGCACATTGCTATTGTAGTCTTGGCGTAATGCTTTTTGCGCCCGATTTATCAATACTGCATCACGACACACAGCCCCTATAGTCCAGTCAGGATGTTGCGAGAGAATATGGTCAATTGTTTCTTGTAATTCCGCAACTGAAATTTTATTAAAAGTAATCATGGGTATGCGGGAACTGTTCCCAGACTCAAAGAAGGTTTCTAATATCCGCGAAGGGACATCAACACTTTCACCAACTGCTGGGTGAAGATGCATCAAAATTCCCGGTGCGGCGTTAATTTCCAAAATGGCGAAGTTACTAGTTGACTTCCAAGATTCTGAGAGATTTTCGGCAATCACATCAATACCCAAACAAGTTAGCCGGAAGTGTTGAGCAATATCTTGGGCTAAGATAATATTATCATGATGAATTGTTGATGTCGCATCAATGCTGATACCTCCGGCGGAAAGATTGGCAACTTTGCGAAGTTCAACAGTGCGTCCTTTTTTTATGACACTATTTAAGGAAAAACCCTGTTCATCTAGGTAAAGTTCCATTGCTTCATCACACTGAATTTTAGACATCGGTGATGTGGGTGTATCTAAACGCGCCGGTTGGCGATTTTCCGCGCGGATTAACTCTGCAATAGTGGAGTAACCATCACCTGTAACTGATGCGGGACGGCGTTCAATGGCGGCGACAAATTTACCATTCACGCACAATAAGCGAAAATCTGTCCCCGTAATGCTTTTTTCCACAATTATTCGCCTGGGCTGGTCTTCGGGAATTGCCAATAATGCTCTACTATAAGCAGATTGTAGTTCTCTAGAATCTTGTACACCAGCTGTAACGCCAATTCCTTTGTGACCCACTACAGGTTTAACTGCGACTGGGTAACGAATTTCTTTTGCTACCGCTAAGGCTTCCTTTTCGGAAAAAACAATATCACCTTCTGGTGTGGGTAAACCCAATGTTTGCATAAATATTTTGCATTCATCTTTGCGGGTGGTGAAATCTGAATCTAGATGGCTATCACAATCAAAGGTTGTAGCTATTCCCCGAACTTGATTTTTACCATAGCCATATTGCATGAGTGCTTCAGACCATAGATAAAAGGTGGGAATACCTTTTTCGTAAGCTGTTCGCAATAGGGCGTAAACTGTGGGGCCGCCGTACACCGAATCACGAAATCGTTTTTGCAGGGTTAATAGTTCCCCATCAAGAGAGAATTTTTTATCTTGGTTGATGGCTTCAAACCAGTCCCAAACTAGGTAAATTACTGCTCTTGTGGTGCGTTCATGCAACGATTGAATGCTAATGCTGGCGTAATCTGCATTAGGCTTGACACTCCACCGATTCAGGTGTAAGCCCATGTCTAGTTTACCTACTTCTGAGGCAACTCTCGCAAACAGATGGGCATGAGATTCGTAGGTTTGTTCGCGTAGGTGGGGATAGCGATCGCCTATCCTAGAAATATAATCGGCAATAGATAGAGGTTGTCTAGATTCAACAATCGCTAAGTCAAATACTAGCGCCCCGGTATCTAGATATGGGTTAGGGCCAAGGTAATGCTTAAAATTAAAAATATCGAATATATCAGTTTTTCTCGCATTAACGCGGACTAAACTCTTGCTTTTCTGTTGAATCATTGAAAATAAACCTTCAGCTAAACACCCTAAATCGTAATTTAATTTATTGATTAGTTATATTTATGGATTTTAGTCGAATTTTGCGAAGTATTTGGCAATTGATCAGTTTTTTCATATTAGACATGACTAAAGTAATATCATTGTACATTTTTTTGCTACGCATTTTCAACCAACCTCCAGAGTAATTTTATCTCCGTAACTTATAAAGTAAATAATATCTGTCATTAAATTTCATAAACCACCAAATATATAACTTTTGAAAGATGAAATAAATTTCCCAGCTTTATACAGTTGGGCGAAATATCTGCTAAAAAAACACAAATTCCTCAATTATCACTAAAAAGATGATAGATAAAGCTTATTTGAATTTGGTAGATATCTAAAATATATTTTGAGCAGTCAGCAACCCATGAATAATACACAAGCTGTTCTCAGAGATGAAGTTCGTCAACTTGCTGATGAAGCTTTTCACCGCAAACTAATTTCCGGTCACGGAGATGGAGAAGATATAAATCAGTACCAAATTGTTTATCAGGGTAAGCCCAGGCACATCCCCCTGGAACAGGCTCGGTTTTTTTTAATTAATTTGCTTTATCGGAGCCACATTTATTAAAACTTTTCAATTTGCATTAGAGACGTTCCGGCGGAACGTCTCTACAAGGGTTTTATTGTCCTCGCTCAACCATTTTTGACTATTTCTATCACGCTAGAGAGAGAAATATAAATGTAGGTTGGGTAGAACGTAGTGTTAGCGTAGCTTGCTGTAGGCATAACCCAACAATGCCAAAGTCTTTGGGTGTTGGGTTGCGCTGTGCTTAACCCAACCTACGCCTAAATGGCGTTGCTGATTTCAAATATGAATAGGCTCACGCAAAGGCGCAAAGGCGCAAAGGTAGGAAGAAAAATCAAGGTGATCTTGGCATTTCATACTTTAGTTCAGCAACGCCGCCTAAATTAATAAAAGCCTTGAAAATAAGGGTTTTAGATTTTTCTCTAGCGATAGTGATTAAAGAGGATTAACCTTCTCACTGCAAAATTACCAATTGTACAGACGTTCCGGCGGAACATCTCTAAAAAAAATTGCGGTAACGCAACTACCTCCAGGCAGGAGGAATGTTAATGCCGAGTCATACCAGCAAATTGAGGCTTGTGATATCATAAGAGACTGCTGCATACATTTAAAATAAATAGCAAGTAAATCGATTATGGCTCTGACGCAACAGCGCAAACAAGAAATAATGTCGAACTACCAAGTTCACGAAACCGATACGGGATCTGCCGAAGTTCAAGTAGCCATGCTCTCAGACCGCATTAGCCGTCTGAGCTTACATCTCCAAGCTAATAAAAAAGACCATTCTTCCCGACGAGGATTGTTAAAGATGATTGGTCAGCGCAAGCGCCTGCTTGCCTATATTCAAAAAGGCAGTCGGGAAAAATATCAAGCTTTAATTGCTCGTCTTGGTATTCGTGGATAGGAACTATCGCTTATGTCTGCTGAAGAATCTGCGCGACCGCTTACCTTTTGAACCAAAAACTAAGCGTCAAAAACCTGCCAAAGCAGTAAGCAAACCCCAAATACAGCCAAAAGCCTCTAAAAAACAGGCTAGTCAGCAGCCACCTTTTACAAAACAAGAGATGGCAATTCCCCAAGTCGTGAGCCAAAGAATGATCCGGCGAGTGGCTGGGTTTTGTGGTATACCAACAGCTTTGGGTATTACAACCCTAGTAGTCAGCTATTTACTGACTATGTATTCCGAGATCCAATTACCTCCCATTGCCGTGTTATTGGTGAATATGGGACTATTCGGTATAGGAGTTTTGGGGATAACTTATGGTGTTCTCTCAGCCTCATGGGACGAAGAAAGAACCGGAAGCCTATTGGGTTTGGGTGAATTTAGTACCAATTGGGGTCGAATGGTGGAAGTTTGGCGCGAAACTCGGCAAAAAAAAGTATGATGCTTGGCGCTCAGAAACAAAGCTAACGGCGATGTTGGGTGGATTTTTTTATTAATGTTGAAGTTGAAATTTTCTCACTTCAACATTAGCAAACAGAAATTTATCATGTTTGATTAACCTAAACTTAGCCATTAAACCACTGAGCGCCCTCTGTTTTACATATTTAAACTAAATTTAAATTCAATACAAATTAACAAGATAAATTGGCTGCTACTTGTTTGAGGTTTAAGTCAACTAATCAGGGAATATTAAAATGATTGTAGTCATGAAAAGCGGTTCCCCAGAAATGGAAATCGACCGCATTAGTGAGGAACTAAGTAGCTGGGGACTAACACCAGAAAAAATTATCGGCCGACACAAGGTAGTAATTGGTTTAGTCGGTGAAACAGCTAGTTTAGATCCGTTACAAATTCAAGA
>PWQB01000499.1 GCA_003556955.1 Nostocaceae cyanobacterium CSSed10_463m | reverse complement strand
GTCCAGTAGGGTGCGTTAGACGGCGACAAAATTTGGTCAAACACGAAAAATGTATTTCCGTCGTAACGCACCGAAATATCCTAGTCCCCATTGCCCAGCTATATCCGCAACTTAATATTAATTTTATGTCAACCCTGTTATTATCAAATTAAATGGATATCATTAATTTTCTGCTCATTTACAAAAGGCAATAAATTCTTCTCATTTTTCCTGGGAAAATTTTAGCAAAACTTTTAGATTTCAGCACTCAAATATCTACATCTGTGCTTAATTAATTGCCCCAACCCTTGAATATTGCAACAAAAACCCGGCAGCGACATTTTTGAAACTTCTTTGCAATACTTAACTTTTTTCTAATTACAAAAAATCAATATACATTAAAAATCATAAATAAATTCATAATTTATCACCTGGATTAAGCTAAATTAAAAATATGCTGAATCTTGTAAGATTACTTCACAGGTGAGGCAAGTTAAAAAAAAATCAAAATTAATTAATAACTATTGTTCACGTGTTTTAGTGATAATAGCTAGTGATTAACTAGATGATTCACCAAGGCGTTGAAAATTTCAACTGAGCCAATTAATTAACAGCAAACTCCAAAGCAACTGTAACGGCGAGAAGTAACAATGATTGACAAAATTTTGCTAGCGGTTTCTGGCTTGGGCCATGCAGAAGAAATGCTCAAAAGCTTAAAAGAGATGCCATCTATCCAATCTGCAAAGGTGACAGTTCTGCACGTTGTCCCCCCCCAAACTACATCGGAGGCGATGACGGATAAATGGGAAGAGGGAGGCAAAATTTTAGCTAATGCAATTCAGTCTTTGAATTTAGACCCCAGTCAGATGTCTTCGATTTTGCGCCAAGGTGATCCTAAAGATGTGGTTTGCCAGGTTGCAGATGAAATCGATGCTGATTTAATTATTATGGGTTCACGGGGACTGAAGCGTTTGCAATCGATTTTATCTAACTCGGTGAGTCAGTATGTTTTCCAGTTATCTTCTCGCCCGATGCTGCTAGTAAAAGATGACATTTATGTTAAGAGAATTAAGCGGGTGATGGTGGCGATGGATAATTCGGAATCTGCTCAGAATTGTTTAAGTTTAGCGCTGTTTCTCTTAAGAGATATTCCGGGTAGTCAGTTAATCTTGAGTAATATTACTACGGATTTGCGTGGTAAAAACCCTGAAGTTAAGGAAATTCAACCAGAGGAAAATTCTGTTTTGGCGAATGCGGTGGCGGAAGCGCAAAAATATGGTGTGCAAGCTCGTTGTTTCACCAGTGCTGGTAAACCGGGTGAAGAAATTTGTCGCATCGCAGAAGAGTTAAATATTGACTTATTATTAATCGGTTCTCCAGACCGTCGCCCATCGGTGGCTAAGAGTTTTGTGGATATAGACAGACTCATCGGCGCTTCGTTGTCTGACTATGTGCGTGTGAATGCTACTTGTCCTGTGTTGTTGGCGCGGACTGCTGGTTAATTTTACCGGAATTTTAGCGGTTGATCAAAAAAAAACCCTGCACCATTGGTGTTGGGGTTTTTGTATTTTCTGTACAAATACAGCATATTTCGATGATTTGAGGTAGACAAGGGGGGACTATCTGCCCACCCCACAAGATTTTTACTAGGGTACAGGATGAAGTTGTCCACAGATGAACACAGATGAACACAGATGAAGGGTGTACCTCATTTGCACAAAAAAGAGCTGTATTTGTATTTCATGTACCTCCAACTGGCTGTATAACAAGCTGAAGATTCTTGCTCTGGCTAGGCCATGCAAGCTATCATCGGGAGAGGTAATTTTCAGAATTGATTGCGCTCAGGAATCTTTTCCACCTTCACGGCTAGCTGTTTGGATGTAAAGAACTATTAAAAAAACTGCGGGAACTAGAACGAACAGAATGCTCGCTACGAATCCCAGGTCATTCACTTGCATAGCAAGAAAGCCTCTCTCTAATTTTAATTTCTAGTTAACAATTTTAGAATACCATTATCGATGCCTGTGTTAGTTGAAATTTTTCGAGTTGGTTTGAGAGAGTTGCAAGACTAAGGTTTGGTAACTACACTGACTGGGCCATTAACTAGGGTTTGACAGGCGAGGCGATAATTATCTGGTTTTTTCTTAAATTTGCGGTTTTCTACATCTGTGCGGGGGGAAAGATTTTCTAGTCCTTCGACGATTTCCACTATGCAAGTGGCACATTGACCGTTACCGCCGCAATTTGTGAGTTTCCCCATGAATTTATAGATATCAATGCCATTTTCTATGGCTTTGAGTCTAAGGTTAGCCCCATCAGCTGCTATTACTTCTTTATTTTCTTTGACAAATTTAATGTTACCCATAGCTGATTGATACCTCTTTGACTGTAAGGATGGCTAGAAAAGCTGAATTTGACTTAGCTTCTGTAGACTATCCTACTGAATTTCTGGTAGCTTATTACAAATTGTTAATAAATATCAAGTTTAAAGAAGTAGAAATTGCCAAATAAATAGGACAGGTATGATTTACCTGTCCCTAAAATTGGTAATGGGTTAGCTTACCTGAAGCCAACAGCTGCTTGCCATACAAAAGCCAGCAACAAGAAAAATACGGGAATAACTGGGAGAACATCTACCAAAGGATCGAAAATTTGGTACGCTTCAGGCAATTTTGCTAATAACAATGCTGCTTCCATGTTGGTTTAAATCCACCTATCTAACACAGAGTTGATAATTGAGATGTATCTTAACACGGTTTGGGTGTTGAAGATTCGGCATGAGGTAATGAATATTTGTTTAGTTGAGCCAGTGGCCAAATTCGCTGACAAAGGTATCGTTTAATATTGCTTGGCGAATTTTTTGGGTAAAGCGAATGAGTTCGGTTATGTTGTGAATACTCAATAATGTGTAGGCTAATATTTCTTGCGATCGCACTAAATGAGATATATAAGCCCGGCTGAAGTTTTGGCAAGTATAACAAGGACAAGTTTCATCTAATGGTGCATAATCTTCACGAAACTTAGCATTTTTTAAATTCCAGCGTTCTCCTTGGACAATAGCTGTACCATGTCGCGCCCAACGGGTAGGAATGACACAATCAAATAAATC
>PWQB01000833.1 GCA_003556955.1 Nostocaceae cyanobacterium CSSed10_463m | reverse complement strand
GACACGCTTGGATTATTAAGTTTTATGAAAAAATATAATGACTGACTTAAAAAAATTAAAACTGTGAAACCACAGAGGCGCAGAGGACACAGAGAGAATATTTGGTTAGCGTTGGAAATAGGCAATTCGCGGTTGCACTGGGCTTTATTTACAGGTGAAACCCTGACTGACACTTGGGACACTGACCATTTGCCAGGGTTATTGACACAGAACCTAGCTAAATCTCAAACACTTGCTGATTTACCACCAGAAATTTTTCCTCCCCATCAAAGTTTTAGGGAATTAGCGGCAAAAAACTCACCCCACCCCCCGATTTTTGTAGCCTCTGTTGTTCCTCAGCAAACAGCACTTTGGCAAAATCACCCTCATGTCAGCGTGATTACCTTAGACCACATCCCCCTATTAAATATGTATCCCACTTTGGGAATTGACCGAGCGCTGGCTTTATGGGGGGCTGGCAAAACTTGGGGTTTTCCGATGCTGGTAATTGATGCTGGAACTGCACTCACTTTTACAGGCGCAGATGCTAACGAGTCTTTGGTAGGAGGCGCAATTTTGCCGGGACTGGGTTTACAATTTAGTACCCTGGGTGAAAAAACCGGACAATTACCACAGTTGGAAACAGAAATTTTCTCTTTGCCGCCACGTTTTGCCCTGAATACAAAACAAGCAATTCAAAGTGGAATTATTTACACTTTGTTAGCTGGAATTAAAGATTTTATTACAGCCTGGGAGCAGTTATTTCCAAATGGCAAAATTGTGATCAAAGGAGGCGATCGCATCTTAATATTAAACTATCTCCAATTTCAATTCCCAGAAATTTCAACGCGCTTAATTATGGAACCAAATTTAATTTTTTGGGGTATGCGGGAAATCATCAGAGACTTTTAAATTCTCCCCTCTCCTTAGTAAGGAGAGGGGCTGGGGGTGAGGTTCTTTATTTATTATTAATTAGGGCTTGCTGAATAAATATAAAACCCAGATAAATCAAAGGTTTGAGGCTGATAAACCCGAAAGTAGGTGCAAGGTTTTTGAAGGGTTTACCATCAAAAGTGTGAATTTTGGGTTGAATAAATCAAAAAATTTGGGGATGACAGATCACTCAAACCGTTCCCTGTTCCCTGTTCCCTGTTCCCTGCCTCCACGACAAAACTTTTATGCCTCACGGCACGCTACGCGAACACCAAGCCCTAATTAGCGTTGATAAAGTTCTGGATATCTCTAGCTACAATCCCAGCACAAACACCAGGCAAATCATTACCAGCATGAGCAATTATTTGCAACTCCACCTTCGGAAGTAGTTGAGTGTATGTTTGAGTTTTAACTACAGCATCGAGTAAATCTTGCCCACCTTGCAAAATTAAAACTGGAACCTGCATCGAATGCAATCTTGTATGCAGTAATTCCGCTTCAATTTCCGATTGCCGCCGTTGAAATAATAACTGACAGGAAGTAGGATATTCCAACAACTTCTGACGCAGATCAAAATCTTTGTCGAATCTCTCTTGCAAACCCCAGATTTTCTTGAAAGGTCGAAAGGATTTTAATACTTTTGGCAATATTGGCGGATTCTTCACTAATCTTCGCATTTTCCGCAAATATTTTTCTTGCCCTTCGATGCCTACACCTTCTGGGGCTAATAATACTAAACCATAAACTTGCTCTGGATACTTTAAAGCATAACTAGCAGCAATCCAAGCACCCAAAGAATAGCCTACAAAGTATACTTTTTCTAATTTTACAGCTTGAAGAAACTCAGCAATGCACTCCACCTGTAAATCAATTGAGTGATGAACATTAGGACTTTCTGACTCACCAAACCCTAATAAATCTGGCGACAGACAATGAAAATTCCGAGATAGTGAATCCATCACTGATACCCATTGACTGCTATCATTCCAAGCACCATGTAAAAAAATTACAGGCGTACCTTCGCCAGCTTCTCGCCAAAATAAAAGCCCTTGAGAAAGTTTTCTCCGGGAGTTACGGAATAGGGTATCCATTTTCATTTAACTTTAAATCTCAAATAAAAAATAGCTCTACGCTAGTGTTGTCAAGCCATTTAAGTAGTCCTGCAATTGCCGAGTATGGTCATGAGACATTTTTGCTAAAGGTAGAGATTCGACAGAAAAAGCCTGGATTTCCATTACTTCTAAAGCATCTTGAATCTCCATTTTTCCTTGAACTTCTGCTTCTACCACAACACAAATTGAATGAATCCGAGGATCTCGATCAGGTGCTGAGTATACTCCTACTAAACGTGTAATTTTTATCAATTCCAATCCAGTTTCTTCTATCAGTTCTCGGTTGACAGTTTTAGGAATATCCTCTCCCCAGTCCACCATACCTCCAGGTAACGCCCAGCAGCCATCATCGCGCCGCTTAATCAGCACAATTCGACCATCTGGTAATATCGGAATGATACTAGCGCCAGTAATGGGATGACGGAAAATTAGACCCAGTACAGTTTGTCCTATACGCCATAAATTACGTGTGGACTGGACAATCGTGGCAAAAAAGAGCAAGAACATTCAAACTTAAGCTATATATGTGTGTTCTCTAATTTCCTACAATTTACTTAATTTTTGTGCTGCACAAATACGTTTGTAGTTGAGGACTTGATTTTAAGAACTTTCGTATAATATATCAGTCTTCCCATTTGTTGCAAAAAAATATTTTTAATTTTAGTAATTATTGATACATAAGTAATTTAGAGATATTTGCCTTGTTTAGATTTAAATTGTTCTCTGGACTGACAAGTTCTCCACAGGAGTTTATCGCATCCGGCGCACCGAAGTCTTTTGCTATTTTCGTCCACATTGAGCAGAAAAACAATTTTGGCTACTATTGACATAAATATATTATATACGATAGACTAGTATACTGTTAAAACTATGTGGATTGTTCAACTAGGTTGAAAGTATATCAATAACATAAGTAACTAATATTGCTTATGTAATCCCTAGTTGCAATTTTTGTTGTTTATTAAATGAGGTGAACATGGCCAAGCGCCGTAACCCGAAAAAAGAAAAGGCGCTACGGAACCAGGCGTATGCCAGAAAGTTTCGTAAACGGACTACTACAGGAAGAATG
>PWQB01000660.1 GCA_003556955.1 Nostocaceae cyanobacterium CSSed10_463m | reverse complement strand
GTTAACACAATCTTTGAAGATATCGATCGCAACACCAATATTGCGGGTAAGACCGATATTTCTTACGACTTGATTCGTTAATAATTGCATTACGCAGCGTGCTAATCAAGGTTAAGTAAGGGGAGTAGGGAGTAGGCTGGCCCTGAGCGCAGTCGAAGGGGATTAGGGAGTAGGGAGTAGGGACTAAAAAATTAATTTATTCTCAATACCCAATACCCAATACCCCATCCCAAATCCCCAACTTACCTTTTTTTCTTTTTTGTTTCTAGCATTTACCTGACATATCGATTATGGAAAGTATCAATCACACTCACTCTCATCCTAATTACCATCCACCTAATTATAAAAAATCAGGTTGGTTTCACAATCTTCTGAATCCTGTGCGTAATTGGGTGGATGGGATTCCGGTAAAAAATTACAGGTTAGCTCATGTAATTTGTCAAGTAATTCCTTGCTGTTGCCCCTTCGAGCGAGATATTAATTTATTTGGCAAGACTTTGCATATCCCCCCCTTGTGTAAATTAAATCCCTTATATGACGAGTTTGTGGGAATGCGTTTTCGGGCTTTATCTTATCTTGCTGATGAGTGTGGAGAGGATATCACGAAATACATTTGTTAGCATCCGGCTTGAATTATGACTCAACAGCTATCTTGCAAAAGTCAATTTTATGAGAAGTAAACCACTAATTTACACTGATAAATTATCTAGGTAAATGTGGACTAAAGAAGATTTTTGCAGGAAATCTATTAATCAGTGAATAGTCTATGGGCTAATAACTGATAACTAAATATTAACACTGTCGATCCAGCAAGAGAAGAGAAGAGAGATGAAAAATACCCAAGGCAAAATTAATGAGCTGCTCAGTGAGTCGGGATGTGAACACAATCAGCACAAACAGGGAGAAAAGAAAAACAAATCTTGTACCCAACAAGCTCAACCAGGTGCGGCTCAAGGTGGTTGTGCTTTTGATGGTGCGATGATTGCGCTGGTTCCCATTACTGATGCAGCTCATTTAGTCCACGGGCCAATTGCCTGTGCTGGCAATTCTTGGGGTAGTCGTGGTAGTCTCTCCTCTGGCCCTCAACTCTACAAAACGGGCTTTACTACTGATTTGACTGAGAATGATGTAATTTTCGGAGGTGAAAAAAAGCTCTATCAGGCAATTTTGCAACTTCACGATCGCTACAATCCTCCCGCTATTTTTGTGTATACTACCTGTGTCACGGCTTTGATTGGGGATGATATGGAGGCTGTTTGCAAGGCTGCGGCTGAAAAAACTGGTATTCCCATTGTTCCTGTAATTGCGCCGGGCTTTATTGGTAGTAAAAATCTGGGCAACCGCTTTGGTGGTGAAGCTTTGCTAGATTATGTAGTAGGTACAGCAGAACCGGAAACAACTACGCCCTATGATATTAACTTAATCGGTGAGTACAACATCGCCGGAGAAATGTGGGGAGTCACACCACTGCTAGAAAAATTAGGTATTCGTGTTTTATCCAAAATAACGGGAGACGCTCGCTATAACGAAATTCGTTACGCCCACCGTGCCAAGCTCAATGTGATGATCTGCTCACGGGCTTTGCTGAATATGGCCAGAAAGATGGAGGAACGTTACAACATTCCTTATATTGAAGAGTCTTTCTATGGCATCGATGATATGAATCGCTGTCTACGCAATATTGCGGCTAAGTTGGGTGATGCTGATTTACAAGAGCGCACAGAAAAGTTAATTGCAGAGGAAACTGCGGCTCTGGATTTGGCTTTGGCTCCTTATCGCGCTCGACTCAAAGGTAAGCGAGTTGTGTTGTATACCGGTGGTGTTAAGAGTTGGTCGATTATCTCGGCGGCTAAGGATTTGGGTATTGAAGTTGTGGCTACCAGTACGAGAAAAAGCACTGAGGAAGATAAAGCCCGGATCAAGAAGTTGATTGGTAACGATGGCATCATGATGGAGAAGGGTAACGCCCAGGAATTATTAAGGCTGGTAAAAGACACTGGTGCTGATATGTTGATCGCTGGTGGTCGGAACCAATACACTGCACTCAAAGCCCGGATTCCTTTCCTGGATATCAACCAAGAACGTCACCATCCTTATGCAGGTTATGTGGGTATGGTCGAGATGGCACGGGAATTGTATGAAGCTCTTTATAGCCCCATTTGGGAACAAATACGTAAGCCCGCACCTTGGGAAGAAATGGAGGGATAAGAGGCAGGGGAGCAGAGAGCAGGCTTGCCCTGAGCGCAGTCGAAGGGGAGCAGTACAATCCCTCGTAGGGGCGGGTTTAGCAATATTTTCGTTGATATTGAATGATATCTGTAAACCCGCCCCTACCTATCAATCCCCAGTACTCAATACCCAATCCCCAGTAACCAGTACCCAATCCCCAATCACATAACTTGGTATTAATATAATGGCGATTGTTAATCTTCCCAATAAACCACTGACTGTTAATCCTCTCAAGCAAAGCCAAGCTTTGGGTGCATCTTTAGCTTTTTTGGGCTTGAAGGGGATGATCCCTTTATTCCACGGTTCCCAAGGTTGTACTGCCTTCGCTAAAGTTGTGCTTGTACGGCATTTTCGGGAAGCTATTCCCCTAGCCACTACAGCCATGACTGAAGTTTCTACTATTTTGGGTGGCGAGGAGAATGTGGAACAGGCAATTCTTACTCTGGTGGAGAAGGTGCAGCCGGAAATTATTGGTTTATGTAGTACGGGGCTAACGGAAACTAGAGGAGATGAACTGGAACGTTTTCTTAAGGATATCCGCGATCGCCATCCGGAATTAAATCATTTGCCCATTGTATTTGCTCCTACTCCAGATTTCAAGGGGGCGCTGCAAGATGGTTTTGCCGCAGCTGTGGAAAGTATAGTTAGGGAAATCCCTAAAGCTGGTGGAATTAGAACTGAACAGGTGACGATTTTGGCGGGTTCTTCTCTGACTCCAGGGGATTTGCAGGAAATCAAGGAAATGGTGACTGCTTTTGGATTAGTGCCAATTATTGTCCCTGATATTGGTGCTTCTCTCGATGGTCATTTAGAAGATGGCTATAGTGCGGTTACAGCTAGTGGCACAACCATAAGATCGGAAGAG
>PWQB01000187.1 GCA_003556955.1 Nostocaceae cyanobacterium CSSed10_463m | reverse complement strand
CAAAAGAAGTCTGATGTTTCGGGAATTTCATAAACTACTTCGATTACAAAGCATCCGGTTTTGGGAATAATTCGGACTTCACACAAGTCTTCCCACTTTAGTCCAGGTTTTACCGGAATCCTGATTGGTGACATTGATGGCACAATACAACCCTGAGCAAATTCCCGTTTACTAATTGCTTGATTATTGAACTTAACTAGGTTTTTATTCTCAACATAACTGGGTGGCTTTGGTCTACCAGTGAACTTACTTGAATCAAGTTTATAGGCTGACAATGCTTTGTAGTAAGCAATCCACCCATCTGCATTCTGTTTCAAAACCAGTTGGGCTACTTTGGCAGGCATTGATTTATAGTTCTGGTTTTGTTTAAATAAAGTGTCTAAGCAAGCTTGTGTTTGAGTCCCCCATCTGTAGAAAAATCCTTGACGTTGGGTGAATTGAGCCGTGTTGTAAAGCTTTCGGGAAATAGTGGTAATGTCAGTGCAATAATTAAACCATTCATGTCCATACTTGACTATGTGCTTTTCGACTTGATGCATATTGATCAATTTTGGCGGTGAAATTAGTATATCAATCCAAGTTATCAATTACGGTGACCTTTTTTAAATTCAAAATGTAAAATTTAAAAAAGGTCATGTCGCCAAGCTGTCAGGTACGAAATCCCCAAGGTTTTTGCATAATCAGACAATTTCATTAGGACTGGGTTTTAGACTATATCTGACTATACTAGACTATATTTTGTTGAAAGTTTTATCATACTAACTACCACACCAAGACTCTAAACGAAAATGATTTCTGACTTTGAAGCACCACCAAAAAACTTATCCATACTGGTTTCCATCGGCGGAGTAGTTACAGCAGCGATCGCGATCGCTGGACTAAATTGGTGGTCTGTGTATTTAAATAGTACTCGCCAAAATTCTGTAGACACACCAGAAATATCCGTGAGTAACAAAGCAGCCATTAGCTAGCACGTACCATACAATACGGAATACACTGATAAAAAAATTCCCACCTGCAAACTTCTCTAGGGTGGGGATTGATGATCATATCAATATGTGCGATCAACCAAATCTGCCACTAACATAATCTTTAGTATCTTCTTGTTGAGGATCATTAAAAATCAGTTCTGTGGCATTGTATTCAACTAAATAACCACTGCGACCACCTTCAGAAATCTTGACGTTAAAAAATGCAGTCTTATCAGATACACGTGCAGCTTGTTGCATATTGTGGGTAACAATCACAATGGTATATTTCTGTTTCAACTCATGAATGAGTTCTTCTACCCGCAAAGTCGAAATCGGATCTAGGGCTGAACAAGGTTCATCCATAAGGATAATTTCTGGTTGTACTGCGATCGCTCTAGCAATACACAAACGTTGTTGTTGTCCCCCAGATAAAGATGTGCCACTTTTCCGCAGTTTATCTTTAACTTCATCCCACAAAGCAGCTTGTCGCAGACTGTGTTCCACTAATTCATCTAAATTACCCTTGTAACCGTTAATTTTAGCTCCAAAGGTAATATTGTCATAAATTGACTTGGGAAATGGGTTTGGTTTTTGAAATACCATCCCAATTCGGCGGCGCACCTCTACAGGATCAATATTTGGTGCATACAAATTCTTATTGTAAAAATAAACTTTCCCTTCGGCTCGAAACGAATTAATTACATCATTCAGACGGTTATAGCATCGCAATAATGTACTTTTACCACAGCCAGAAGGTCCGATAAAGGAGGTTACCTGATTTTTCGGAATGTCTAACCAAATATTTTGCAAAGCTAAGAAATTGCCATAGTAAACATTCAGATTTTCAGTCCTTAATGCGGTTTCGGTATCATTGACTGTACTAGTGTTAGTAGCCATAATATAGTGAGTTTAGTGTTAATTTTTGGGCTAGAGAAAAGGTTTTCTACATCATAGGTCTGGGACTTTTCAGGTCTGTAACCTTAGCCAAAACGACCACTCACATAATCGCGAGTGCTTTGATTTTGGGGATTTGCAAAAATCTTGTTGGTGGTATCTACCTCTACCAGATAACCCACCCGCTTACCTCCTTCTATGGCTTCAGCATTAAAGAAAGCTGTATAATCAGCTACTCTAGAAGCTTGCTGCATATTATGGGTAACAATGATAATGGTGTATTGCTGTTTGAGATCCAGCATCAACTCTTCAATTCGCAAAGTTGAAACAGGATCTAAAGCAGAGCAAGGTTCATCCATCAAAATCACATCCGGTTGAATCGCAATAGCGCGAGCAATACATAAACGCTGCTGTTGTCCACCCGAAAGAGCAGTTCCCAACTTAGTTTTGAGATTGTCTTTTACCTCATCCCATAAGGCGGCGCGGCGGAGGGAACTTTCGACAATTTCATCCATGTTGCCTTTAATACCATTCACCCGCAAACCATAAGCAACATTGTCATAAATCGTCTTCGGGAAAGGGTTAGGTTGCTGAAACACCATACCAATCCGCCGACGTACTACCACCGGATCAACTCCAGGGGCATAAAAATTTTGACCTCGGTAATTTAGTTGTCCCTTAACTGTTGCACCCGGAATCAAGTCATTAGTCCGATTGAAGCAACGCAGAAGAGTACTTTTACCGCAACCCGAAGGACCAATGAAAGCGGTAATTTTATCCTTAAGGATATCTATTGTCACATCCCGCAGGGCGATCGCGCCACCATAGTAAACAGATAGATTATTGACTTGGAAAATATGCTTCGTATCCACAGATGCACTGCTCATTTTTTGTCCCATCATGATCTCTCTAATTTAAATAGAACCTATATGAGTTTCTATCACCACAATTGATGCAAATTCCCTGATGCTAAACTTTCTTTTGGCGACTGAGGAACCTAGCCAAAATACTAAACAACAGCACAATTGATAATAATATTAAGGCTGCTGCCCAAGCCAAACTCTGGGAAGCCTTGAAGGGCATAATGGAGAAAAAGTAAATCAACACTGGCAAAGTTGCCACAGGTTCCCAAACATTGGTAGCCCAGAAATTATTGTTAAAGGAAGTGAACAGCAAAGGAGCCGCTTCCCCAGATGCACGAGCCACAGATAAAACCACACCTGTAACAAT
>PWQB01000516.1 GCA_003556955.1 Nostocaceae cyanobacterium CSSed10_463m | reverse complement strand
GGATGAGCGCCCCTGGAGGGGAATTCAAAATTCAAAATTCAAAATTCAACAGTATTATGAATTAAGGTTTTTAACCCGCCTGCGCGGGTTTCGTCTGTATAGCCGCGACTTCTAGTCGCCAGGGCTAGTAATAAATTAGACTTTACAAACAACCTCTAAGAATCTTGAACCCGCCCCTACCCACTCAGCACTCAGGACTAGGCAAAAAATTTCACGCGATCGCGTCCTGCTATTTTGGCTTGATATAATGCTTTATCAGCTAAAATAATGATTTCGTGAAAGTCAGAATTAGGTTCGGGGATGAGTGTAGCCACTCCAGTGCTGATAGTCACACAAGAACTGACTGGAGAACTACTGTGGGGAATCTCCAGTTTTCTGATAGCAGAGCCAATAATTTCCGCTAGAATCACTGCTCCTTCCATATCGGTATTTGGGAGAATTACAGCAAATTCTTCCCCACCATAACGGGCGACGACATCAGCCGGACGTTTAATACTATTGTTAATACATTGTGCCACCTCTTGAAGACAGCGATCGCCTAGCTGATGACCATAAGTATCGTTATATAATTTAAAGTAATCAATATCGCCTAAAATCAGAGAAATAGGTAATTTTTCTCTGGCTAGACGTTGCCACTCTTGAGTTAAATATTCTTCAAACCGTCGGCGGTTATAGACTTGAGTTAATTGATCAATAGCCACCAATTGCTGTAATTCATGGTGAGCCAATTCTAGCTGTTTCTGAAGCTGAGATTGTTCAATCAAAAATTTTACTCGTTGACGTAAAACAGGCCAGTGAATTGGCTTAGTGACAAAATCCACCGCTCCCACTTCAAAAGCCCGGTCAACTGACTCTTGATCATCCAGTCCTGTAATCATTAAAACTGGAGTACAAGAACCAAACTTCAGAGACTGTAACCGAGTACAACACTCAAACCCATCCATATCGGGCATAATTGCATCTAGAAGTACTAGATCGGGGTGTAATTGCTCAAAAAGCTTTAAAGCCTTTGTGCCATTTTCAGCTTCTATTATTTGATACCCTTCCCGTTCCAGGGCTAATAGTAGCTGCATCCTGATAAATTGTTCATCATCCACAATGAGAATTGTGATTGAAGATTGGTGTTCTGCAAAAGTAGTGTTCAATGTTCTACGTTTTTCAGTTCTATTTGCAAAGCTGTTTTCACTAGCTCATATTCCTGGTAGAGTTGTGAGCAGATTTCTTCGCTGTTTTCTAAATCACTACTACGTCCTTTTGCTTCTAGCTGTTTGCAGATTTCTGCTAAAGTTGTAGCCCCAACAGACGCACTACTGGACTTGAGAGTGTGAGCTGTCTGCCATAAAGTTTGGGAATCTTTAGTTGCCTGTGATCTTCTGATACTGTGTATAAACTTGGGAGCTTCTGCCAGATAACAATTAAGTAGTTGTTTAAACGCCACCTCATCTCCTGACATCATATCTCGTAAAGAATTGAGAATTTTAGTATCAATTATAATCTTTTCTCTATTAGGTGGGATAATTTTGGCAACTTTGGGGATCTGGGCAGAAATTGTTGTTGTAGTCGTGCATTCCGCACTTGATCGGGGTTGACATTTACTGAGTGCCAAAGCTAAATCTTGAATTTGCACAGGTTTACTGATGTAGTCATCCATCCCAGCTGCTAAACAAATTTCGCGATCGCCCTGAATAGCATTAGCAGTCATAGCGATAATTCGAGGACGAGAATTACCTGGATATTGCTGACAAATTTTTCTAGTTGCTTCTAGCCCATCCATTTCGGGCATTTGTACATCCATCAACACCACATCATAAGCAACTCGTTGCAAGGCTTGGAGAACTTCCACCCCATTCATAGCGACATCTGCCCGATAGCCAATCTTTTGCAGCATCAACAGGGCAACTTTCTGATTGACTGGTGTATCCTCTGCTAACAGAATTTGTAATGGTTTTTGCTCTGCTAGATGTAAATCAGGCTCAGGAGTATGGTCTTTGAATAATTTAGCTTTAATCGGCTGATCACCCAAAACACTAGTTAAGATATTGTATAGTTGAGACTGTTTAATGGGTTTGGTTAAAAAGGTAATCAGGGGGACAGCACTCAATTGTGTGGAATTTGATTCTTGATTCCCAGAGCTAAGAACTACCAAGGGCATCCGCTCATATCCTGGTTGCTGGTGAATGTGATTTGCTAAAGTTAGCCAATCCATATCAGATATATGCATATCTAAGATGGCAATATCAAACCGTTCTCCTTGACTGAGTTTAGCTAAAGCTAATTGGCTTAAATTAGCGATATAAGTTTGCATTTTCCAAGCCTCTGCTTGCAGTT
Organism: Nostocaceae cyanobacterium CSSed10_463m; assembly: GCA_003556955.1. Next base: position 9,851 of record PWQB01000516.1, on the reverse strand, counting down.
TGAGAATTTTGCAGGTGCTAGGATTGTCATCTATAATCAATAACCGCTTGCCCATCAGTTGGGTAAGTGAAATACAATATTCATCTAAATTGGCATCAGCAGGTATTTGGGTCGTAATGGTAAAGTGGAATGTTGAACCGACAGCAGAGTTAGTGGATGTAACTAATTTGCTATATTTCCATCCATTGCGGGGATTACCACCTACACACCCCCCGCTTTCCACCCAAAGAGTACCACCCATAACTTCAGTTAACCGTTTGCTAATTACCAACCCCAATCCTGTACCTCCATATTTTCGATTCATGGAAGCATCTGCCTGAGCAAAGGGTTGAAATAGGCGTTTTATATTCTCTGGCGCAATGCCAATACCTGTGTCTTGAATGGAAAAAAGAATTTTGTAAACGTTTTGGTCTTTCTTGCTGTTGAGTTTTCTCGCCTCAACTGAGAGGATCACTTCTCCTTGTTTGGTAAACTTAATGGCATTATTCAGGAGATTCATCAAAACTTGGCGTAAACGAGTTAAATCTCCAAGAATCTGCACAGGAACATCAGACTTGATGATGTAAGCTAATTCAATATTTTTTTCACTTGCTTTCAGGGCTAAAAAGTCAATAGCTTCTTCTATACAAGCTCTTAAATCAAAAGCTTGGTGTTCTATTTCTAGTTTGCCTGATTCAATTTTGGAGAAATCGAGAATGTCATTGATGATGGTCAGTAGAGCGTCTCCGCTACTGCGAATTGTCTCTATATAGTCTCGCTGTTGGGGAGTCAGATTAGTAGATTGCAGCAGTCCAATCATGCCGATCACGCCGTTCATTGGGGTGCGAATTTCATGGCTCATCATTGCTAAAAACTCACTTTTTGCCCGATTTGCTGCTTCTGCTTGACGTTTTGCTTGTTCTAAAGCAAAGTTTTTCACAGTTAATTCTTGACGTTGGCGGGTTTCTTGTTCGAGCAAGTAAGCCTGGGCTAAGGCAATGCCGAGCCGTTCTGCTACAGCCTCTAGTAATTCAATTTCTTCTGGAGTCCACTGGCGAAAATTGCCACATTGATGTAAACAAATAGCTCCGTTAGGTTTTCCTTGATAGGAAGTCCGGACTGTGAGCATAGACTTCAACCCAATTGCTCGGCAGATATGTATACATGGTTGAAGTAAAGGATCTAGGTAAACATTGGGGGAGGAAATTGCCTGATCCTGCTGGATCATCTTTTCTGCATGGGGATTACCTATAAGGGAAATTTCTATGTTTCGCATTGAGGCGTAATCAGGAACTACATACTCTGCTACTAGGGGAATTTGCGGTATGGGATGGCTACGATAAGCATGAATTAAACAACGATGCACTCCGAAAGCTTTGCCAATTTGGATTGCAGCCGTTTCAAATATACTTTTGCTGTGGAGACTTTCACGAATTTTTTGGGTAATTTGTCCCAGTAACAAGGTCCGGTTAAATTGGCGTTTGAGTGCTTCTTGGGCTTCCACACGTTCAGTAATATCTTTAGTCGAGCCAACCATTCGCACTGGATTACCCTGTTCATCCCATTGGGCTTTAGCATGAACTAGCACCCACTTATAGCTACCATCATTACAGCGTAGACGAAACTCAGTCACGTAATTGGGAATTTTTCGACTTAAATAATCTTCTTGTGTGGTCATCACCCGTTGGTAATCATCAGGATGAATCCGGTCTAGCCAGTTATCATTACTACTGATAAACTGATGTTCTTCGTCCTGCAAAAGTTCACTCCACTGAGCAGAACGGAAAGTTTGATTTGTGGTGATGTTCCAATCCCAAATAGCATCTTGATTGGCTTCGATGACTAATTGCCAACGTTCTTCTTTTTCTCGTAGGGCTGCTTCTACTTTTTGGCGCTCGCTAATATCATTTTGAATGCCTACGAAGTGAGTTAACTGTCCGTTTTCATGATGAATCGGTGAAATACTCAATTCATTCCAAAAGGGAGTGCCATCTTTACGGTAATTTAGGATAACAACTTTACAACTCTGGCCAGCTTGGATAGATGAACGCAGTTGATTAATTGCTGTGGGTTCAGTATCTTGTCCTTGTAAAAATCTACAGTTCTTCCCAATTATCTCTGCCGCACTGTAACCCGTAATTGTCTCAAAAGCTGCATTGACATAAATTACTGGATGATCAGCAAGTCTGGCATCAGCGATAATAATCCCATTACTAGTAGCAGCCAGGGCGCGTTCTCTTAATCTCAAGGTGGCTTCCACTAGCTTGAGATCAGTAATATCAAACATAAACCCCCGCAGCATCCGAGGTGAACCCTCTTTGGTGCTGACGTTGACAATTTCTCGTAGCCACACAACCCGCCCATCGGCGGCTAACATCCTATATTCAAATTCGTAGTTATCGCATCGCGTAATTGATTCATCACAAAAACGCACCGTTTTTTCTCGGTCTTGCGGATGTATATGATTGATCCAAAAATCTTCCTCATACCATTCCTCAAGAGGATAGTCTAATAAGGCTTGAGCTTGAGGTCCAACATAAGTAAATTTTTCAGTATTTAAGTCTAATTCCCAGGGAATAACTTTAACTGTTTCTAATAGCTGCCGTAAATGATTTTCACTTTCCGCCAGGGCAATTTCTATTTGTCTCTGCTGATAAATCCTGAAATTTAGCTCTTGATTGATGGCTGTTATCTGAGCGCTTTTCAATTTTGCCGATTGGAGAAGATAGGTAGAAAATGCCAACAACCCAGCCAGTGATAGACCTGCTATTAATACGATGATTGGTAGAGGTGAGCGTAAGTTTATTAATAATTCTGGAGTTGGGTAAACGTGTAATCGCCAGTTGATTCCATATAAGTCGATGTTCACCTCTTGCAGCCAATCTGACTGCAATAAAATCTGTGCATCGTTATGATAAATTAAATTTTCGTCTTCCCAGATTTGTATCTTGTAACCCGGCGGTATTTGTAAAACTGAATCCAGCAGGGAACGAATTTGAAAAACTCCTAATATAAATCCATCAAACCGATCTGGTGTTAACAGTGGTACAGCTACTAAAAATCCCTTACCACCCTGTACTAGATTGACTGTGGAACTCACCGTTATTTTTTGTCTGTCATGCGCTGCTTCTAAAGTGGTGCGTCCCCGTGGTTTTTGGCTGATATCAAGATTTTGGGCGTTTTCATTCCCTGATTCAGGTACAATCCAGCGTACCCGAAATGATGGATCAACCCACTGGATGGCCTGATATCCCCCAAAGTCTTTGACGTAGTTAGCTGCATCTGCTTCCCATTCTGAGCGAGGAATACCACCACGTGTTTGCCAACGTTTTTCCATGCGTTCTAATGTCAGAATGCGCGTGTTGAGTTCGCTAGTCAAATCAGATTGGAGTGCGATCGCCTGCTGTTTTACAAGTTGTACAATGTGGTTCTGCTCTGCTATTAGTAGTTGTTGCCATAATATGCACACGGCAATTGTAACGATAACTCCCACTAATATGGGCAACAATAATTGTTTGCTGACAAATTCCACAGATTTAAACAAATCATATCTGTGATGCCTACCCACGTGTTTTTCCTCCAGAGCTTGTGCCACAAATTTTGACTTGAATTTTATTAAAATCTGAATGCTAACGAAACCATAAAATTTTTTTTCACAGATCAACTCATATCTTAAGCTATTAATTATTTTATTTCCCCAGATAATTAATTTTTACCAAGGTTTTAAAGCTTTTTTAGCTAATACCGTTTTAATATGAAACTCCATATATTTTTTTGCTTGTCTCGCTGGTCATTGCGAGCGTAACGTTCGCGTAGCGTGGCGTTAGCCATAGTGGAGCGTGGCAATCCTATCGACTCGTTATTATTGAAGATTGTGGGATTGCTGAGTCGTTCCTCCTCTCTGCGAGACGCTACGCGTAAAGCCCTAGCGGGCATAGCTACGCTTAAAGCGGAGCTTTCGCCTTAGCGATACGCAATGACAATTTATTCTATGCGACTTCATATTAAATGGGTATCAGAATTATTATGTTTATAAATTATCAATTATGTTAATTGCTAACATTACAATTTAGCAAAAATAATGTTATTATCAGGCTAATTGGCGCTTTTAAGCTGGATGAAAGAGCAATAACCCCCGCCGGAGGTTCAAACCCCCGTCTGATAGCAAAAGTCGTCTAAAGACGACTGGGAAAAGATTTCAGTCCATTTTAATGGACTTTAGCTATGAGCGTGGAAATTTATTTGGGCGAGGGTTTTGTAGCTGATTTCAAATGGTGCAAGATATCAGCGCCCCAGGAGGGGAAGTCAAAAGTGTTATAGCAAAGTGCTGAGTGCTGAGTAAAAACCAATTTGCTTCAAGGCTTTCAGCAATCAACAATGTCCTAACCTGCTTGGCGGTTGCTATAAATTACCTCCTAACGAATGAAACAAACACATTTTTCTTGTTTGGCTAAAAGCCTTGTTCTATAAGGGTTATAAAATGTGTTAGTTAGGAGATTAATTATATTTCTAACTCTTGGATTGAATTTTCTTGACTAAATCATTAAATGGTTGCCAATTATCTTCTTGGGCGATAGGTTCCCAAATTGATTCAATAATCGGTCTTAATAATGTTGTTTGGGGATTATTATTAACTAGAGTTTTGGCAATTAAATCCTGATGCTCAGGAGCAAGAGAATTGAGAATTTTATGATATAGTAACTGCCAATTTTCAAAAATCTTGGATGTTTCTGATGTAGGTACAATATCTGAACCTTTCATCACCATTTCTGGGTAATCACGCCATTCATTCGTAAATGTACGCGCCATTTCATAGAAAAAGTGATGATATCCAACTTGGCTATCTTGGAGGAACTGAATAGTTAAATTTAACAACTCATTTGCTTCAGATAATTGTAAATCTTCAAAACCCAACTTTTTCAACATTAACAAACGGTATTCAGCTTGGTAATACTGAATAAATTTGGCTAATTGGGAATTCATTTCGGCTTGATCAATAATTGCCTTTAATGGTTCCTGGAGCATTTCTAAATTCAACTGACAAATGCTTGGTTGATGGCTATAACAATAGCGTTTATAGTAATCAAAATAAGCAGCAGTAAAGTAGGGGTCATAAGTGGGAATAAATGCATAGGGGCCATAGTCAAAACTTTCCCCTGTAATTGACATATTGTCAGTATTGAGGACGGCATGACAAAATCCAGCCGCCATCCACTGCGCTGCTAGTTTTGCTACTCGTTTGACTAATTCTGCATAAAATAAAACATATTGATTTTTTTCCTCAATTAAATGAGGATAATAGTACTGTATTACATGGTCTAAGAGTTTCTGAGTTAAATCTGGTCGCTGCAAATAATGCAAGCGTTCAAAAGTGCCAAAACGTATATGAGAACTGTTAACCCTGACCATCACAGATGAGCGAGTTGGTGAAGGTTCATCACCCCGCCACAAAGATAAACCAGTTTCAATCATTGTCAAACAGCGAGAGGTGCGTACCCCTAATTGATGTAATGCTTCTGCTGCTAAAACTTCTCGCACTCCACCTTTAAGTGTGAGCATTCCATCACCACCACGAGAGTAGGGTGTTCTCCCAGTACCTTTTGTGCCAAAGTCGTATAATTCACTATTAGTAGCCCGCACTTGTCCGTAGAGAAAGCCTCTACCATCACCCAAGTTAGGATTATATGTACCAAACTGATAACCGTGGTAACGCAGTGCTAATAATGGTTTGCGTCCCTGAAATTTACCAAAAGCGTTGATAAAATCTTCATCTGTAACTGCTTGGGGGTCTAATCCCAAAAAAGGTAGCACTGCATCATTGCGCCAGCGTAAAATATGTTGGGGAAAATCTGCTGCTGTTACTTCGTCGTAGTAATCATCACCCAAAGATTCTAATGCTGGTTCGTAGTTGAGGGTGAGAAAAGGATTGTGATAATTTTCGTGGTTGGGAGTTTCAGCCAGATTCATTACAAGCAAAACTAATTGATTCTACCTTTTATCCTATCGCCCACAGCAGACAGTGATCAACAATGATAATTGTTACTCACTGCGAAATCTTCATTTTATGAATGTTTTTTTTGAAGATTATCATATTTTTTTTATACAGTGGGTTAAAAAATGTAGCATAAATTAAATACACCTTTGCAATCTACAAAAGAATCTCTGCTAATGCATCCTCACAAAATTCCTGTACCTACTCGCGTTATCGGTTTAATTAGCGGCACTTCTGTAGATGGTATAGATGCTGCTTTGGTGGAGGTTTCTGGTAGTGATTTCGATTTAAAAATTGAGTTGCTAGCCGGAAAAACATATCCATATACATCTGAATTAAGAGAAAAAATCTTAGCTGTTGGGGCAGGTGTTCCGATCTCAATGGCAGAATTAGCAGAAATAGATGATGCGATCGCTTTTGCTTTTGCCCAAGCTGCCCAAAATATCCAAATCGGCCACCAGCCAGCAACTTTGATTGGTTCCCACGGTCAAACTGTTTACCATCGACCGCCCCAGGGGGAAAGTCAAAAGTCAAAAGTCAAAAGTCAAAAATCCAACTGGTTGGGTTATAGCTTGCAATTAGGTCGGGGTGCTTTGATTGCCCATCTGACGGGAATTACTACTGTGAGTAATTTTCGTTCGGCGGATATCAATATCGGTGGTCATGGTGCGCCTCTTGTGCCGAGAGTAGATGCTTTTTTGCTCAGTGATTCAGCTAAGGGACGTTGCATTCAGAATCTGGGTGGAATTGGCAATGTTGCTTACATTCCTCCTCGTGGTGGTGACTGGCTGGCAAAAATTCGCGGTTGGGATACCGGTCCGGGAAATAGTTTATTGGATTTGGCAGTACAACATTTTACTGATGGTGCTAAAACTTATGATGAAAACGGCAATTGGGCAGCTAGTGGTATTCCTGGCGATGCATTAGTAGAACGATGGCTTCAGCAAGATTACTTTCATCTACCCCCACCTAAATCTACGGGACGTGAGTTATTTGGTGTGGCTTACCTACATCAGTGTTTAAAAGATGCCGCACCGTACCAACTAAATCCGGCTGACTTCTTGGCCACACTTACAGAACTGACTGTTGCTACAATTGCTCACAGTTATCAAACTTTTTTACCCCAAATGCCTCAGCAGGTTTTATTATGCGGTGGCGGTAGTCGTAATCTGTATTTAAAACAAAGGTTACAGTTATTGCTGCCTTCAGTGCCAGTTTTGACGACTGATGAAGTCGGCTTGAATGCGGATTTTAAAGAAGCGATCGCTTTTGCAGTTTTAGCTTACTGGCGATATCTGGGGCTTCCTGGTAACTTACCAGCTGCTACTGGCGCACCGAATGAAGTACTTTTGGGAGAAATTCATGTTAAAGTAGCCTGATCAAAAGCAGTTAATTAACAGCACAACAGTATGATAATGGTATTTATATTTACGTCATGCTGTACTAAAGATATTGGATAAAGATAAGTAATATACAAAGTGGCAAGGTGGTAAGGTGGCTCATACTTTTTTATTGGAACCAGGACGCTGGATCATGGAAGGCAATTGGTTAGAGCGTCATGGTATGCCAATTAGTGTTAAAGGTATGACCTTGGTGGCTTGGAATCGAGGTAACTGGTTCACTATGGCAACAAAGCTGATCTTTCCAGGTAGCGATCGCTCGGAAATCTCTTTGCAATATAGGGGAAGGTTGGACAAGGGAGCGCGTCAGTATAGTTTTTTAATGCAACATAATCTTTTAGGCCAAATTGAAGGAGAGGGTTGGATTGGTGTCGATACTATTGTGCAGCGTTATTGGGTAATAGGCGATCGCCAACGTCGTAGTGGCTTTGAAACTATTCACCGCATCTCAGAACAGACATATTATCTCAGCAGTGGCGTGATGGCTGGTCATGCCTTAATCAATACAATGGAAGTTAGCTTAGAGCGTCAGCCAATATAAATTCATAAATTTCCTCATCTGTGGCGAAAAAACCAGAAATATCACTGACCTTGCTTGGTACAATGTCACAAACAGAGATATCTAGTTAGCCAAAATTGGGCAAGCTAATATTATATTGATGCTTAGATGTGGAAGATCAGCAAATATCAGGCGCAATATACCATTTACGCTATAAATAGTAATTACGTTTATTGGATCTTGGAGTCGAAATTTCTATGTCAGACCCCAACATTGGACGTTTAGTAGGCAAACGCTACCAGCTTCAAGAGTTAATTGGTACTGGAGCTATGGGTAAAGTTTATCGTGCTAAGGATATTGTGTTGGGAGGCGTACCCGTAGCTGTCAAGTTTCTGGCCTTGTCCATACAAAATCAAAAAATGCGGTTACAAGACCGCTTTGAACGAGAAGCTAAAACTTGTGCCTTGCTAGGGCAAAAAAGCATCCACATTGTCCGAGTCATGGACTACGGTGTGGACGAAAATGGTACGCCGTTCTATGTCATGGAATACTTACAGGGAAAAAGCCTCAATCAGGTAATTCGCCAACAAAGGCTGACTTTTTCCAGGTTTTTAAGTATGGTGCGTCAAATTAGTTTAGGGTTAAAGTGCGCTCATGATGGCATCTTAGTTGATGGCACAGTCTACCCGATTATTCATCGTGATATCAAACCCAGCAATATGCTGGTAGTTCAAGACCCTAGTTTTGGAGAATTGGTCAAGGTTCTAGATTTTGGCATAGCTAAGTTACTAGAGACAAACGGCGACCAGACAAAATACTATTTAGGCACAATGGCTTATTCTTCTCCGGAGCAAATGGAGGGGAAAAAATTAGACAATCGCGCTGATATATATAGTTTAGGCGTGATGATGTTTGAGATGCTGACGTGCAAAATGCCATTAGTCGCACCAACTCACTCCTTTGGGGCTTGGTATAAAACACATCAGACTAAAGAACCACATTCCTTTGCTGAAGTAGCACCCACTTTAGAAATCCCCCAATCAGCCCAAGATTTAGTGATGAGTTGTTTGGCTAAATCACCAAGCGATCGCCCTCAAAGCATCAGTGAGATTCTCCAGGTTATAGACTCTCTAGAAGAGGAAATTCGCCAGCAAACAGATCCACCTGATCCTAATGCAGTGACTCAAACCCTGCTAATTAGGGATGAATCAGAGGCAAAACCAAAATTTAATTCGCCACAACCTTTATCAACCGCAAATGACGAATTTGATATAGTTCGTGATGTTTCTTGGCCTAGCAATAAACCAATTGCCGATATTGTTTTCCCAAACCCCATCCGTCAGACTAATGGGGAGATGCTACCAGCCCTATGGCTGATGCTACCGCAGCAAGAAATTATTAAACGCCTAATCTGTAATATTTATAATCAATTTTTGTTTATTACTGCTCCCCACCCGATGTTACTCTGGATTACGGTGATTTACAATCGCCAATATGGTGCTAAATGTTTACCTTATTATTTGGATATGAAAACTAGTCTGGGTCAAGAAATGGCCGGCTTACTGGCACAGACAGGTTCTTATCGGCTGTTATTATTTGCACGGGAAGCACCAAATCGCTGTTCTCATGTCTTAGTATCCAAGATTGACCCAGCCCAACCCCAAAAATTGCAACAGTGGGTAGCAATGAGCAGAACTTTTGTTTCATCTGCTCCTGCTCATCTGAGTAAAAATTTACTTAAAAACGAGTATGAAAAAATTAAGCCCAAAATTTTGGCCAAGTTAGAAACAGTTGGTACAGATTTATCGTTCAAAACTTCCAGCTAAATTCAGGAATCCCCAGAACTAAATTATCCCCATTAACGTACCGCTAACGCGAAGCGCACTGCAATCTGTTGTGTGCATAGTCAGATATTTTCACCAAGATAAATCTTCCAAACCCTGTTCCCTGTTCCCTATCCTCACAAATAACTTTTATGCCT
>PWQB01000245.1 GCA_003556955.1 Nostocaceae cyanobacterium CSSed10_463m | reverse complement strand
TGCAGGTGTAAAAAAGACTGAACAACTTTGGTAATTTCTTGACGGAGTAATTTATTTTCTTTATCTAACTGGTGATTTTGTTGCGTCAGTGTATCTAATTTGGCTTGTGTTGCCTGTAACTCTGCTGCTAATTCTCGATACACATACAATGGTACAGATGTGGGTTGGGGTTGAGAATTTGGTGGTTTTGCTGAATTGCGGTGAACAGAATTTGGGGTTGTTTGCATAGATAATTTGGTATCAAAAATTTAATTTATCAGTTCACATAGAGATATTATCAAGGTAACAAAGGAAAAAAATGTCCCACAGGCCCTTGTCCTTTACCAATGTTGAGGGCGTAAGTGAGTGCATTAGTAACATACTCCTTTGCCTGTTGTACTGCTGGCCATAATTCCATACCCATCGCCAAATTTGCGGCGATCGCAGCTGATAATGTACAACCAGTACCGTGAGTATTTTTCGTTTCTATTTGCTTTGTAATTAAAGTTTCCAATTTCTGCCCATCAAACCAGATATCAACACCCCGCAAATTACCCTGCATTCCGCCACCCTTGACTAAAACGGCTTTTACCTTGAGATTTCGGTGTATAACTTGAGCTGCTGCCCGCATCTCATCTAAAGTATTAATTGGTAACCCGCTTAAAATCTGCGCTTCGTAACGATTTGGTGTCACAACTGCTGCTTTGGGTAACAAGGCATAACGCAGAGTTTTCACGGCATCATCATCGATTAATTGCGCCCCTGTGCGTGATACCATTACCGGGTCAACGACTAAATTATTAATTTCTAATGCTTCCACTTGCTGGGCGACAGCAGAGATAATTTCCTGGTTGAGCAACATTCCAGTTTTTGCGGCTTGCACCCCAATATCTTCTACTACGGCTTGAATTTGGGCTATCACTGCCTTTGTGGACATAGCATCAACCCGCACCACTCCTAAAGTATTTTGTGCCGTCACGCAGGTAATAGCACTCGTACCGTGGACACAGTGAAAAGCAAAGGTACGTAAATCAGCTTGAATACCTGCACCGCCACCACTATCTGAACCAGCAATGGTTAAAGCCACAGGTACTTTAGAGGTAATTTCAGGGTTCATAACAATTATGGATAAGTGGGCGGAAATAAATTTAACTAGTAGGGGTCGTCATTTGTCCTTTGTCATTGCTTATTGGTGAGGATTTCCGGTGTGTTTACCTTTCGTAATGTAGTTTGGTTTTTTCCTGCTTACCTACTTAGTTGTTTAGCTTTTGCTGCTAAAGGATTGGGTTGGGGATTTTGCGGAATTTCTTGAGGTACTACCGTTAAGTAAGGTTGAAGTTTGGATTCATCAACCCAGCCAGAGTAATATTTTAACCTAGTAGATTCGGTAGAAAGATCCAGTAACTCCAAATCACCACGAATGGCATACCAATTCATGGGTGTATCGGGTAAGAATTGTCCAGAACCAAGTCCTTGGGGTCCACCACCGACGAAATTAAAAGCAACTTCATCCCATCCTCGCACAAAGCGATGGCCATTCCAATGCCAATAAAAACCAGGCCAACCTACGGGGGGTTTTCCTGGTGGTAACGAAAACTCAAACAGGCTTACACCGTCATTCAGATTTGCTGTAAAGCCTTGAGGATATCTCACCTCATAACGTCCCTTTCCAGTCTGAAAGTCAATTGGACTCCACCATAAAACTTCTACAGTTTCTTCGCCATTATTAGCAGATAAAGAGACAGCAGAAGTTTTATTTTTCGATGTACTGTAAAGCGGTAATTCCTCAGATGGTAGTTTAGCCATTGCTGCAAATCGCCAACAATTCCAACTATCAGAACTATTAGCAGTTTGCCATTTTAATTGACAAACACCGTTAGCAGTACTCACCCAAAGTAGCTCATTTTCTAACCGCAGTTTATCCGGAATTGCCCCCACCAAAGGACTATTATGAACAGTATAGGCAGTCAACTCTCCAGAATTAGGATTTTGTGAATTAGGACGATAAGCAACTAATCCTTTGGCGGGAAGGTAGGGATTTCCTTCACCACTGATTTGAGTTCCCATCCACAAAGTCGGATTTTTGGCATCTCCTGTTATAGATAAATCAGTAATTTGTATAGACCCCAGTTCCTCTGGTTGAATTAAAGTAAAATTATTACTTTGCGGGTCATAACTAACGATAGTCGCAATGCCGTCATTACCTTCACCTTGCTCAAAAGAAATTGTCCACCAAAGTCTTTCTCCATAAGTTACCGCACTGGTAACGCGGGGAAAACCTAATTGACTCCCCGATGCTGCTGCTTGTAAATCCTCAAGAGTGTAGAGTGTTTGTTTCTGAGGTTTGGGATCATCAGGGGTAACTAACTCAAAGACAACTTTATCCTCTGCTGCTTCCGGTTCTTTCTCTCTAGAAATCAGATTATTTTCATCCAGGGAAAATTGCGGATCTCTCACAACTCGATACTGATAAATTTTTCCATAAAAATCAATATTTTTTAACTGAGGATTTACTAACTCTTGGGCTAATTCTGCATAGGTCTTTGGTGGCTGTAAATCTTTTGCTAAAGTTCCTGGTTGCACTGTCCAACTATTATTAGCCCGACAGAAAACAAAATCTTGTCTTAAAGATTGAAATTTCACAGTATCAGCATCTGCTAAAATATTATGGATATGAAAATTAAACCGCTCAGGAAAACTTTCATCCGGTTGGCTAACAGGTAAAGCCACAACTGTATCCTGGGGACAATTTTCTAATTGAGGTTGAACCGCATTATTTGCCGACTGGGAATTATTAGAGACGACAACACAAGAATTGATTAATAAAAAAATCCCCAAAAGTGGAATAAATTGTTTCATGATTATTACTAAGATAATAGTATGATTGCTAATTTTATATACATAATTTACTACATTCTCTCTGAATAATATTCCAGACTTGATTGGGAATTTTTCAAGTAATTAGTAATTTTTTCTATTTATGATAAATTCAGATCCCCAACTTCTTTAATAAGTCGGGGGTCTTGCCAGCGTTCTGCTCTAACTTGTGTACTTGGCAGTTAGTTAAAAAATATAAATTTTCTGAAACAGGACTTACGAAAGGACAACGTAAACACAG
>PWQB01000700.1 GCA_003556955.1 Nostocaceae cyanobacterium CSSed10_463m | reverse complement strand
GCATCCGTTGGTCAGCTTCAGGGAATACGCTACGGCTTTGTCGGTATCAAGCCAGAGGGTGGAGTCCAAGAAAAACATATTAGTCATGTAGCCTTTGATGGTAAAAATCTGTATGTAATTACCACAGCTTTTGACCCAGCATCTGTAACAGGTAAATTTGAGGAATTAGAAAATTTGGCCATTTTTCAACCTTATCTGTCAGCGATCGCAGCTGATTTAAACTTGCCCATTTAACGCGATAATGGGATATCGAAGAATTACATTCAATCACGAGGAATGCAGATTTAATAAAATATAAAATCTCACCCCCAACCCCTTAAAAACAAATTTAAGACAATTTTTTACAGCCACACTGAAATTTCTCAGTGTGGTTTTTGGTTTTTACTGTTCACCCCACACTATATCAGCCAAAATTCAGTAATTTTACTAAAAATCACAATTTTCGTAGGTATTAATGTACTCATTTTACCTGAAACTTAATTGTTGAGAATAATTCCGTATATTCACGATTACTCTTTTTAAAGAAAATGTTAAATACTACGTGTATAAGTTAAAAATCAGCATTAACTTTAAACTAAAACACATTTAATTCAACATAACTTCACATATAGTCAGCAATATTGCTCTAATTTCTAAAGTGTGTTGTTGCCGTCAACTGTATTCAACCTTGAGCGACTAAAATATAGAGAGTCAAAAATGAAATCAGTCCTGGCATTAATCGAAGAAAAGAAGCAAGAATTTAGACAGTCACCATTAATTCAGTTTTTACAAGACAAAAGTATAAGTCCTCAGCAAAGGTTGGCTTTTGCTCCTTGCATGGCTCCTTTCGTCATGGGTTTTGGGGAATTAAATAAATATGTCTGGCGAGACGAAACCAGTAAAGATCCAATTCAAGTTATGATTAACCAACATACCTATGAAGATGATGGTCATTGGGTCTGGTTCTTGGAGGATATGCAAAAACTAGGTTTTAATGTATCTTTAAACTTCAATGATGCCTTAAGATTTTTGTGGAGTGATGAAACTCAGGTTGCACGGCACACAATTTATAAACTTTATCAATATACTCATCAAGCTAGCCCGATCCATAAATTAGTTGTGATTGAAGCAATGGAAGCAATGGCGGATGTGTTTTTCTCAATCACCACAAAAGTCACTCAGGAATTAAACTTTCTTACTACCAAAGAATATCGTTATTTCGGTATTACTCACTATACTGTTGACTCTAACCACAGTATACATTCCTCTGAAACTGAGGAATTGATATCAACGGTATTGCTCACAGAAGATCATGAAAAAGCAGCGTTAGAATTAGTAACAAAAGTTTTTGATGATTTTACATTAATGCTCAATGCTTTTCTAAAATATGCTCAAAATCACACTATTGAAAAACCATATAAGCCAATTATCATTAAAGAATTACAGATGCAGATGCAATACTTACAAGTATAGAGGCTAAATTTTTTCTGTCTGCAGTAGGTGAGCTAACAATTGGGGATAGCGTTTGATCAAATCATTAACTTTAGCTGTTGCTCCCCAGCGAATATAGGCATGGTAAGCATCAGATAAATAAGTTTGAGCATTTTTGGTTTTTCCCCATTCTAGATAAAACTTGGCTGCAATTTCACAAGCAAGAGCAGCTTCCTGAATAAACTGATGTTTTTTAGCCAAAGAAATAGCTTGATCATATAATTCCACTGCTTGGTGATAGTCACCTTTAATTCGACATAGTTCTGCTTCTACTAAATAAAACTTATGCAGATAATTCATGGGTGCATAATTTGCTAATCTGCGTAAATATACTTGGTTCTCTGCCACTTGCTGGAGTAAGTTATCTTGCTCATTTTCTACAGTTGGATATATAGCCAACTTTGTGAGAGATTGATAAAAATAAAATACAGGTATAGTTATAAAACCTGTACCTCCTGATAAATATTTTTTTACTTGAATACTGTTTTGTTCAGCTTCCATAAACTTACCAAACAAATAACACAAAACGAGTTTATGTAAATAGTAATAGTGGAGTCCATTGAGATCATTAGCTTTAATTAGTACACATAGAGAGGTTTCTTCATTATAGGCATCACCTATAAGTTTACAGGTATCATCAGACTTACCTAACAAATTCCTCACAGTTTGCAAACAGATCAGACAATAATTTAATGTAGTTGCTTGCTGGAAATTTTTGAGTGCATGACTATAGCTGATAATTTCTTGTTCTAAGGTGATCAATTCTTTGCTGAGAAAATAGGAATGCTGACAAATATCCTTGACACAGTAGCCAACATATTCAAAATCTCCTGTTTCTAGGGCATTTTGATATCCTTCTAGCAAAATTGGTAAAGTTTCTCGAATGTGGGACTTGCCATGAAAAATAAATGCTCCTAAAACATACAATGTCCTAGCTTGAATATCTTGAGAATTTATTTGATTAACTAATTGAAGAGCTAAATTCCCATACTCAACTGCTGCTTCAATATTTTTCTCAATTGTTTTTAAGAGGATGCCATAACAGGCATAGAAAAAAGCAGATAAAGGAGCATTACCGTATTGAATTGATAAGTTAACCTGGGATAAAATAATTAAGGGGAATAATAAAGGATCTGCTATATAAGTTGGAGGAATCATACTCGATACAATGCGAATAATTGCCAGTTGGTTTGCAGAGGTCATCAACGGCAAATTCATCAAATCCTCAACGGTTTTATCTGCAAGTAGTAATGTAGTTTCCTTAAATGCTTGCTGGATATCACTTGTGCTGGGTGAATCAGGGAAAGTCAGACCAAAATATTGCAGAACTTGTCTGGCGATCGCGATCGCTTCCAATAATCTATTCTGGGATGTATAAGCCTGTATTTTGATTTCATAAACTTTAACCTTCTCTAGCAGGGTTTTCGCTTGTTGCAGTACTACCTCTGCTAATTTCTCCATCTCCTCAAAATCGCCACCTAAGTAGGCCGCCTCTGTTGCTGTTTCATATAAAGCCAAAGTTAAATCATATTCTGTCTCCCAGCTATCATCGGCGAGTAGTTGAATGCCAATATTTAAATAATTCAGCGCTGAGGGATAAGCCATTGATGTCAAAGCTTTACGTCCAG
>PWQB01000120.1 GCA_003556955.1 Nostocaceae cyanobacterium CSSed10_463m | reverse complement strand
TTTGAGATATTGAGTCAAAATTTATTGTTTGCAGCATTGGGATATACAGTATTTTTTACCGTCTTACTTTACTACAACTACTCAATTACTGGTTCAATATCTCAAACTCCTAACTCTTTATATCTTCAACAATTGAATCAGCAAGCAGCCGCAACAAAAACCATGTTGGCTTTACCTTCTTTAGAGGCTTTATGGGGTTTAACCTTCAGCCCTCATAGAGGCATATTTTTATACTTCCCCATGACCTTCTTATTTATCTGGTCTTTAGTCAAAAAGAGCTTCATTAAAAATGATTTATGTCTCTTTTCAGCTATTTTTGTGGCGTTCATCTTTATCTTTAACTCGACTTACTACGCCTGGTCAGGTGATGTTTGTTTCGGTCCCCGTCATTTAGTGGTTGCTATCCCATTTATCCTGATTCCCATTGTGTATTGTCCCTTGAAATATATTAAGATTTTTGGGGCTATATCTATTTTCATCAATCTGGCTGGAGTTTCAACAATTCCTTCTAGTAATTTATTTATCAACATTTTTATGTTCCTTTACAGGGGGCCTTTTCTCCACTCACTCGACTATATATACAAAATTGTGCTGCCTAAGCACTACAATCTTGAAATATCTTTAATGACACCTTTCTTTATTTATGTAGCAACTGCTTGGCTAATTTACCTGATTTGGAAACCAAACCTCAGCCAAAAACCACATTTAGCTTGAATTGACATAAAATCTTGATGATATAGATCCCCGACTTCTTTAAGAAGTCGGGGATCTGGGTATTAGTTGTAAACTACACTTACATTCATTCAAGAGGGTGAGATCATCGTTGGAAAAACTATTAAGGATAGCCAGAATTATTGATATCTGTACTGAACGCATTGGCAAATTGACTGGTTGGCTGGTGCTAGTGATGGTCATACTAGGTGTATGGAATGTTTCAGGACGATATTTAGGGCGGTTTATTGGCATTAATTTAACTTCTAACGCCTACATAGAAGCCCAGTGGTATATTTTTGATTTAGTTTTCTTGTTGGGTGCAGGCTACACCTTAAAGCACAATGAACACGTCCGGGTGGATGTGTTTTACAGCAATTGGCCGCCCCGGCGCAAAGCACTGGCGGACTTATTGGGGACAGTGTTTTTTCTGATTCCATTCTGTATCATGGTGATATTTTTTTCCTGGGATACTGTTTTGGCTTCGTGGCGAATTCTCGAAACATCGCCAGATCCTGATGGTTTACCCCGCTACCCCATCAAAACCATGATTATTGTCTCCTTTGTGTTATTGATTTTTCAGGGAATTTCTCAGGCAATCAAAAACTTGGCAATTGTTCAAGGCAGACTAGAACCCCAGGAGGAAATTCATGACACTGGATTATGAATGGCTAGGGCCAGTGATGTTTGCAGGGGCGTTAGTGATGCTATCCCTGGGATATCCTGTAGCTTTTTCTCTGGGTGGGGTGTCAATTCTGTTTGGCATAGTGGGAATTTCTCTGGGTGTATTTGACCCGGTGTTTCTGACTGCTATGCCACAGCGTATTTTTGGCATTATGGCCAATTACACTTTGTTAGCTATCCCTTACTTTATCTTCATGGGGTCAATGCTGGAGAAGTCTGGGATAGCTGAGAATTTGTTGGAAACAATGGGGATTGTTTTGGGACGCTTACGTGGCGGACTGGCTTTAGCGGTGGTGTTGGTGGGGGCGCTGTTGGCTGCAACGACTGGGGTAGTAGCTGCAACTGTTGTGGCTATGGGTTTAATTTCCCTGCCAATTATGCTGCGCTATGGATATAACAAACAATTAGCTACTGGTGTAATTGCCGCTTCGGGGACTTTGGGGCAAATTATCCCGCCCAGTGTGGTGTTAGTGGTATTGGGTGACCAATTGGGGATTTCTGTGGGTGATTTATTTATCGGTTCCCTAATTCCCGGTTTGATGATGTCTGGTGCGTTTGCCCTTCACGTGCTGATTGTGGCATTTTTAAAGCCAGATTTAGCGCCGGCTTTACCTGCTGAGGTACGGGAAATCGGTGGTAAAGCTTTGGGAAAACGCATATTTCAGGTAATGCTACCGCCGTTAATTCTGATTTTATTGGTTTTGGGAAGTATCTTTTTTGGCTTTGCTACGCCGACAGAAGCGGGGGCTGTGGGTTGTGCGGGTGCGATCGCACTTGCTGCGGCAAACCGTCAACTTACCTTAGAATCTTTACGTGGGGTTTGTGATACCACTTTAAAAATCACCAGCATGGTGCTATTTATTCTGTTGGGTTCCACAGCCTTTAGTTTAGTATTCCGGGGGGTGAATGGCGATCAATTTATGTTCGATGTCCTGGCTAATCTTCCCGGCGGTACAATCGGCTTTTTGATTGTCAGCATGACAACGGTATTTATTCTCGGCTTTTTTATCGACTTTTTCGAGATTGCCTTTATTGTCATACCTTTATTTGTGCCGGTAGCCCAACAATTAGGTATTGACTTGGTTTGGTATGGTGTGATTTTGGGCGCAAATCTGCAAACTTCTTTTCTCACACCGCCCTTTGGTTTTGCGTTGTTTTACCTGCGTGGTGTCGCACCTCCAGAAGTCACCACATCTGACATTTATCGCGGTGTCATCCCGTTTATTTTGCTGCAAATGTTAGTTTTGGTCTTAATCATTGCTTTCCCTGGGATAGTGAGTTTTTTACCTAATTTGGGGAAATGAGGATTGGTCATTGTCATAAGACCCCACCCCTAACGCCTCCCCGCAAGCGAGAAACCACTATGTACACACAAGTCTTATCAAGTTGCCTAACAGCGTTTCGATCCCCCCTAACCCCCCTTGAGAAGGGGGGAAATTTCTTAAAGTCCCCCTTTTTAAGGGGGATTTAGGGGGATCAGATCACTTGTGTGTACACGGTAGGCAAGCGAGGAGGGGAAAAATATTTAAGCGTAAATCTTGTTTTTAGGACTGGAAAATCTCTTTGATCCAGGATGTGTTTACACTGTAGCATTCTCCACTAGGCGTAGGTTGGGTTAAGCACAGCGCAACCCAACACCCAAAGACCTTGGCATTGTTGGGTTTCACTACGTTCTACCCAACCTACATTTATTTTTCTCTCTCTA
>PWQB01000219.1 GCA_003556955.1 Nostocaceae cyanobacterium CSSed10_463m | reverse complement strand
AGAAACCAAGTAGGGGCGGGTTTAGAGATATGCTCAATTACTAATAATAATTTTAATAAACCCGCCCTTACATCAAAGCTTTCAGCAATCAACAATGTCCTAACCTCCTTGGCGGTTGCTATAACTGATAACTGATAACTGATAACTGATAACTAAAGTTCAGCCCTAATGGTAAAAGCATAATCTCCTCCAGGCTCTAACTTATAATCCTGTTGTTCCAAAAAGCGACCAAGGGGTTCTTTAATCAGGGCGCGACCTTGAGAAGGCTTTACAGACAATTCTCCTCGGCGAAAATGCCATTGGAAATGCCACTCAAAGTTACCCGCACTTACTTCACCCTCAAGAAAGCCGAGTTGCCACGATTGACGGATAATTCTGACATGGGCGGTAGTTTCTGGTAGACGTTTGGCACTCACAATTCTTAATGTCACGTGTGGGATAACAGCCCAATCAATAGGCTACTTCTTTTATTTACCAAACTTATCTAAAATATACAAATTGAAATGGACAAGACCATAGCAGACCTTCGCAAAGATTACGCCTTGGAAGGTTTGAGTGAAACCGAAATTAACCCTAATCCGTTTATTCAGTTTAAAAAATGGTTTGAACAAGCACTAGCAGCCCAACTTCCTGAACCTAATGCGATGACTCTGGCTACTGCTACACCAGATGGTCAGCCTTCAGCCAGAATGGTTTTATTAAAAGATTTCGATGAACGGGGCTTTGTTTTGTTCACTAATTACAACAGTCATAAAGGACAGGAACTAGCCGCAAATCCCCAAGCAGCTTTAGTGTTTTGGTGGGCGGAATTGGAACGCCAAGTCAGAATTGTGGGGACAGTTGAGAAAATTTCTTCAGAACAGTCTGATAGTTATTTTGAAATGCGACCGCCTAATAGTCGTTTAGGTGCGTGGGCTTCTAATCAAAGTGAGGTAATTGTTGGGAGGGAGGTTTTAGAGCAACAATTGCAAGAATTTCAGCACAAATATGAAAATCAGGAAGTTCCTCGACCACCTCATTGGGGAGGCTACAGAGTGATCCCCAGAGAAATTGAGTTTTGGCAAGGTCGCCCCAGTCGTCTGCACGATCGCTTGCTGTACACTCTTGTAGATAATAGCAGTTGGAAAATTCAGCGCTTGTCACCCTGAGCAATTTTGGATCAAACAATTTTGGATTTTGGATTAAGCAATTTTGGATTTTGGATTTTGGATTTTGGATTTTGGATTAACTAAATAGGACTTACGCAAAAATCTCTCAAACCCTCATGAATCTGTGTACTCTGCGCCTGGTGTGGTTAGTTTTTCCCTGACTTATACGTAGTCCTACTAAAATCTAAAATCTAAAATCTAAAATCTAAAATTGCTCCCTACTCCGTGGCTACCTTGGTATCAGGCACAAATTTAACTCTGGGATCTGGCATAAAATTATATCGGAGGTAAATTCCTCCCCAGATGAACAGGATAATTAACAAACTACCAATACCAAGGGGGCTAGGTAACCAAAAAACTACTTCTATATGGTTGAGTTGACCGGGTTGAAGCTGCCATACTAATCGCTGGTTTTTCTTTTCTGGCTGAATAGCAGTTTCAGTTCGTTGAATACTTCTAGCTCCCCAGGGGGTTTTTAAACTAAACTCTAAATCGAGAATCGAGCTAGTATTCGATAGTACATTACCCCGACTGGCAATTAAAGAAAGCGATCGCAAGTCTAAATCATAAATTAATCGATTCCGGACTAACAGTAAGAAATTGTTCTGATTGATGAGTAAATTAGATTCAATTTTTGGTAATTCTGATGCAGATGCTTTCTGCAAAGCCTCAGATTTTTCATTAGTCCGAGAGTTAAAGAAACCATTAAATTTCTCTTGCAACTCTTGACCATTACTAAAAGGAATTTTCACAATTATTTCTTCTGGAGAAATCCGTTGTGTCTTACCTTCTAGTTGACGGGCGCGACGTTCTATGCTATTTAACCATTCATAGACATAATCACCACTAAAACTAGTGAGTCGTTCTTCTAATTTAATATGCTGGACTATTTCACCACTATTTGAGTTATTGAAACTCACTCCAGCATCATATTTTACACAACCAGTTAGCAGCAGTGAAGATAACAGCACTAACCACAAAATAGGATTTTTGAGCGGAAATATCCGATGAATGAGATTCCGACTAACCCGCTTGATCAATAATGCTGTTTTTATCAACACAAAACTTAATGCTCTGGTGAATCTAATTAAAATCTTTCTGAAAATAGAATAATTCATGATCATCTCCCCAAAACTAAAAACTTAACCAAGCCAAGTACGAGAGTGTTAATACAATAACAATTAGTGCTACCCCAATAAAGCGATTATCTTTGGTATTGACTTGGCTGAGATCCACTAATTCAGGTTCAGCAGGTGCTTGACGAGAAGATTTCCGAGGCTGGGCGGCGGCACGAATTTTGGCATCATTATCAGACAATGTACCTAAATCGGGAATTTCGGTCATCCACTCACTTGGTCGTTGGAGTTTTGGGGCTTTTAAAATGTAAAGTAGCCGCTTTGCTTGTTTGCTAGTTTCTGGGAAAGGATGGCGTTGGAGTTGTTGACAAAGGGCGATCGCCTCTTCAGTCTGCCCGGCTGCTTCATAAGCTGTGACTAACCAAGTTTGAACTTCACCGCCCAGGCGAGAATTTCGAGATAGTAGGGCGCTGGCTTTTTCCAGATTTGCTATAGCTTCTCGATATTTGCCATTTTCAAAGTTAAGTTTTCCAGTCTGATAAAGACTTCTGGCAATTTCTAAACTTTCTGTACTCACGTTTTACACACCAATCAGCACTGCTTTCAAGTTAGTTTGTGTCCTCAATTTTTTGAGCATTTATGTGAAAATCTGACACAATAGAAGTTGAGGAACGTTTAAAATTTTAACCAAGTAGCTGCGGCTATTTACGGAATCCTTACATTCAGGTTATCAAATGCAGGTGAGCAAAAGTATGCTAAAAATCGAGCATTTCCAACTTAATTGCCTAGGAATAGGAATAATTTGCTCTGTAATCAGCG
>PWQB01000827.1 GCA_003556955.1 Nostocaceae cyanobacterium CSSed10_463m | reverse complement strand
GATAGGCAACTTTTACCCCGTGATATGTTTATTTCCTGCATTCAGGATTGCATGGCTGGGGCGAGTTCTTATGATGTTTTGGGTGGTTTATTTCGGGAAATGAATATACCAGGTAAAACCCCAGCCGGACGTTATCAAGGTGTAGATTATTTCAATGGTGGGTTATTTTCTCAGATTCAAGCGATTGAGTTGACAAGGGAAGAATTAAATTTTTTAGATGTCTCAGCTAAGGAGAATTGGAGTCAGGTACGTCCGGCTATTTTTGGGAATTTATTTGAAGGGACAGTAGATAAAAAAGAGCGTCACGCCAAGGGTATTCATTACACTTTGGAAGCGGACATTATGAAAATTGTTCGTCCCACAATTAGCCGTTATTGGGAAGATAGAATTGATGCGGCTGGCTCAATTAAAGAACTCTCTCAACTACAATTAGAATTACAAAGTTATCGCGTACTTGACCCGGCTTGTGGTTCTGGTAATTTTCTCTATATAGCGTATCAGGAACTTAAAAGAATTGAAAGTTTGCTATTAGAGACGTTACAACAGCGTGGAAAATCAAAAGATAAGCAAATGCTGATGGGTTTGGTGACTCCTCTGCAATTTTATGGAATGGATACGAATCCCTTTGCGTTGGAATTGGCGCGGGTAACTTTGATGATTGCGCGGAAGATTGCAATTGATAATTTACAATTAACGGAGCCGGCGTTACCTTTAGATTCTTTGGATAACAATATTATTTGTCAGGATGCTTTATTTAGTGAATGGCCAAAGGCTAATGCAATTATTGGTAATCCGCCATTTTTAGGAGGTAAAAAACTGAGACTTGAATTAGGAGATGAAACCACAGATAAAATATATAAAGCCTTCCCTGATATAAAAGGACAGCCAGACTTTTGTGTGTTTTGGTTTAGAAAAAGCCATGATTATCTTGATGAAAAAGGTCGTGCTGGTTTAGTGGGAACAAATTCTATTGCTCAAGTTTCAGGTAGAAAAGCCAGTCTAGATTACATTGTTAGTAATGGTGGGATTATTCATGATGCAATTTCTACTCAAGAATGGTCTGGAGATGCGGCTGTTCATGTGAGTATTGTTAATTGGTCAAAAGAAAAACCAAAACAAAACTTTTTAGATAATATTGAAGTTCCATTTATTAACTCATCATTAAAAAGTGAGACATCAGTTACAAGTGCAGTAATTTTAAAGACTAATAAAAACTTTTCTTTTCAAGCCTGTGAGTTATCTGGTAAAGGTTTTATAGTAGCTGAAGAAGAAGCGAAAGAATGGATTGCTCAATATCCTAAAAATCAAGAAGTTTTGAAACCAATGGCTGATGGTAAAACTTTAATTAATCCTTGTCAAAAGCTAGACTGGGTAATTGATTTTAACGATATGTCTATAGAAAAAGCTAGTCAATATAAATTACCTTTTCAGCGTGTAGAGCAAAGAGTCAAGCCGGAAAGGGATAAAAATCGTGAGGACTCAAGAAGATTAAACTGGTGGAAATTTGGTAGAGTAAGACCAGCTATGAGAAAAGCCTTAGAAAATGTGAAACTTTATTTCGCCATACCCAAAATTACTAAATGGGTAGTTTTTATCGCTGTAGATATTTCTATTTTGCCATGTGAAGCTAATATGGTAATTTCATCAGATGATTTTTACATTCTGGGTATTCTCACATCTAAAATTCATCGCTTTTGGGTGAAAGCTCAAAGTTCAACTTTAAAGGGTGATACTCGCTACACTAATACAACCTGCTTTGAAACATTTCCTTTTCCCCAAACCCCCGACGCTAAATTAGTCCAACAAATTCGCGCCAAAGCCGAAGAACTCCATCAATATAGCACCGAACAAATGGAGTCGAAACAGTGGGGAATCACCACACTATATAATAAATTCTTTAACGAACCCATCAGCCAACTTTATAAACTGCATGAACAGTTAGATAAATTAGTAATGCAAGCCTATAAATTTAAAAGCAACGATGATATTTTAGAAAAACTGCTGGTGTTGAATTTAGAATTAGCCGAGAAAGAAAAACAAGGTGAAACCGTCATTGGCCCTTGGACACCTTAAAATATAAGAGAGTGTCACGCACCAGCGCAAGCGAAGCACGAAGTGCGTTAGGCGCAAAGGTAAGGATTTAAGCTTTCTCTAACCTCAGCGTACCTTTGCGTTAACCTTAGCGCCCCTCTGCGTTAAAATCTCCCATCCTCATGAAAACAGACAGCATCTTTTATCGCCTATTTCAAGAATTTCCTAGTATCTTCTTTGAACTGATTGGTAATTCTCCTGAAGAAGCTAATAGCTATCAATTTTCCTCAGTTGAAGTTAAACAAACATCCTTTAGACTTGATGGTGTTTTTCTACCTATAGCAACAGTAGAAAACCCAATTTATTTTGTGGAAGTCCAATTTCAAGCCGATGGTGAAATTTATTCACGACTGTTTGCAGAAGTATGTTTGTACCTCCGCCAAAATCAACCCCAAAATGACTGGGGTGCTGTGGTGCTATACCCAACCAGAAGCATAGACACAGGTAGTATTAAACATTACCGCGAGTTCTTGACAAGTCAGCGAGTTAGGCGGATTTATCTGGATGAATTAGGTGAATCTACGTCGCTACCCATTGGCATTGCTACTATTAAATTAATAATTGCTAACGAAGATCAAGCTATCGCACAAGGTAAAGAATTAATCGACAGAACCAAACAAGAAATTAACTCACAGCGTCAACAACAGCAATTATTACAATTAATAGAGACAATCTTGGTTTATAAATTACCCCAAATGAGCAGGAAGGAGATAGAAGCCATGTTTGGATTAAGCGAGTTGAAGCAAACCAGATTTTATCAGGAAGCCTTTCAAGAAGGTGAGGAAGAAGGTGAACGCAAAGGCAAATTAAAAGCAGTTCCACCAATGTTAGCCGCAGGATTAACTGTAGAGCAAATAGCCGAGGCTTTAGATTTGAGTGTAGAGAATGTCAGACAGACTACACAAAAACCTGATAACGACTAATATAGCAACCGCCAAGCAGGTTAGGACATTGTTGATTGCTGAAAGCCTTGAAGCAAATTGGTTTCTACTCAGCACTCAGCACTCAGCACT
>PWQB01000315.1 GCA_003556955.1 Nostocaceae cyanobacterium CSSed10_463m | reverse complement strand
CGGGGCTTCTGGGGCATTACAGCAACAAATCGAACAGGGTGCGCCAGCCGATATCTTTATTTCTGCTGCTAAAAGACAATTAGATGCACTAGAACAAAAAGGACTTTTAGTTCCAGGTACTCGTACTAACCTAGCAAATAACCGTCTAGTATTGATTGTGCCGAATAACAGCACAGATATTAATAGCTTTCTCAATTTAGCAGATGCCAGAGTTAGGAGAATTGCCGTAGGAGAACCCAGAAGCGTCCCAGCCGGACAATACGCCGACCAAGTATTCAAGAAATTAGGTATTTTTGAGAAAATTAAATCTAAATTAGTCTTAGCTAACAATGTCCGTCAAGTGTTAGCAGCCGTAGAAAGTGGTAACGCCGATGCCGGTTTAGTTTACGCCACAGATGCTAAAATTTCTAACAAAGTTAAAGTTGTAGTTACTGCTGATGAAAAATATCACTCGGCAATTGTTTATCCAATGGCAGTAATTAAAAGCAGTAAAAATATTCCGGCTGCAAAGGAATTTTTGGAATTTTTATCCAGTAATCAAGCCAAAGCTGTACTCAGAAACTACGGTTTTGTTGTGAATTAATGGATTTCTTTCCTTCTTCCTTATTTCTTCTTCCTTTGTGTCCTTCTCCCAAGGGGAGACGCTACGCGGTAAGCGTATCGCTAAAGCGAAAGCTCCGCTAACGCGGTAGCGTGCCGGAGGCTCTAGCTATGCCGAAGGCTTTATGTGGTTTGTTCCTCCTATAATTCGACACAAATCACGAATTACTTCAAAAAAATATGGATTTATCACCACTTTGGATATCACTAAAAACCTCATTACTGGCTACATTTATCACCTTTTTCTTAGGGATTTTGTCAGCTTACTGGATGTTAGGATATAGAGGTAAAGCAAAATCATTAATTGAAGGAATTTTTGTCGCCCCTTTGATTTTACCCCCGACAGTTGTCGGCTTTTTACTACTATTATTTTTTGGTAAGAACGGCCCTGTGGGTAAACTCATGCAGCCTTTAAATTTTAGCATTGTGTTTACCTGGTACGGTGCGGCGATCGCAGCGACAGTGGTAGCATTTCCCATCATGTATAAAACCGCCTTGGGAGCCTTTGAACAAATTGATGCTAATCTGTTACGTGTAGCCAGAACCCTGGGTGCATCTGAATCAACCATCTTTTGGCGAATTAGTTTACCCTTAGCATTTCCCGGAATTGTTGCAGCCACAAGTTTAGCATTTGCCAGGGCTTTGGGTGAATTTGGAGCCACCTTAATGTTAGCTGGTAATATTCCCGGACAAACTCAAACCATCCCAATGGCGATTTATTTTGCTGTGGAAGCCGGCGCGATGAATGAAGCTTGGTTTTGGGCGATCGCCATCATGAGTATTTCTTTATCTGGGATTATCGGAGTCAATTTTTGGCAAGAAAACCGAGGGAAGCGAAAAAAACAAAATTCCCCATTTCCCAAAGTACTCATAAATCAGGAATATCAGAGATGTCAAACCTCCCATAAAACTGATTCATCAGGATTATTTGTTGATATTGTCAAAAAACTTCCCGGCTTTCGATTAGAAGTATGTTTTAATGGCGACAGTAATACTCTGGGATTTTTAGGAGGTTCTGGGGCGGGTAAAAGTATGATTTTGCGCTGCATTGCTGGCATTGAAACACCCACAAAAGGACGTATTGTTTTAAATGGGCGGGTATTGTTTGATTCTGAAAAAGGAATTAATTTACCTTCACGCGATCGCCGCATTGGGTTCTTAATGCAAAATTATGCTTTATTCCCTCATCTGACTGTGATGCAAAATATTGCTTTTGGCTTACCTAAAGGCTTATCGCCATTAGCAATTAAGCAGCAAGTACAGGCGCAACTCCAAGCGGTGCAGTTAGAAGGATTAGAAAATCGCTATCCGCATCAACTTTCAGGAGGACAGCAACAAAGAGTAGCTTTAGCCAGAGCTTTAGCAATTAAACCAGAAGCATTACTATTAGATGAACCATTTTCAGCCCTAGATACATATCTGCGTCACCAATTACAAGAACAATTAATTGAAACTCTCAGCACTTATTCAGGTGTAACATTATTTGTTACCCATAATTTAGAAGAAGCCTATGAAGTCTGTCAACAATTGTTAGTTATGTCTCAAGGACAAATTATTGCTAACGATGATAAACAAAATATTTTCGCCCATCCCAATAGTTACACAGTCGCTCAGTTAACAGGTTGCAAAAACTTTTCCCCAGCCACAGTAGTATCTGCGAATCAAGTCAAAGCCTTAGATTGGGACTGCACCCTCAAAGTCATGGAACCTTTACCCCAGTCACCAGCTTATATAGGTATTCGCGCCCATCATCTCAGCTTTACCAGTGACCCCAACGCTGAGAATACCTTTCCCTGTTGGTTAGTCAGAACCAGGGAAACACCGCACCGAATGACGCTGTATTTAAAACTGCATAATTCCTTAAATAATACTCATGATTATCACCTCCAGGCGGAAGTATTTAAAGAAAAATGGGCGAATATCAAAGACAAGCCCTTTCCTTGGTATGTTCGTTTAGACATGAATAAACTATTTTTAATGCAGGAGTAGAATATTCGCTCGTAGTCAGGACTTTAGTCCTGTTGTCCCAAAAACCAGGGCGTTACGCTAATGAGGACTGAAGTCCTCACTACAAACTTTTAATCGTATTGACCAATGACTAATGACTAATGACTAATGACTAATAACTGTTTTCCCAGCTAGTCTAGCCACAGCTGCAACTAATTGAGAAGGTTCGGCGGGTTTAGTGACGTGCATTTGAAAGCCGGCAGATATTGCTTGTTGCTGATTATATTCTCCCGCGTATGCCGTTAGTGCGATCGCTGGTGTCTTTCCCCCTTGTTCTGATGTCCAGGTTCTGACTTGGCGCATCAGCATATAACCGTCCATTTCCGGCATTCCAATATCACTCACAAGGACATCAGCCTTTGATTCTGGCAGAGTTTGGAGTGCTTCCACCGCCGATGACACTGATATAACTTCTGCTCCTTCTTCTTCAAGAACAAAGCAAATAAAGTCTCGTGAATCCAAGTCATCATCGACAACTAGAATTTTAATACCCTGAAGATTGCCCAAGTTAGAGTCCATTTCTCCCTCACTGTGGCTGGATGTTGTAATTAATTGTGTTGGTAACACTGGTAATTGCACTGTAAAAGTTGCCCCTTCTCCTTCTCCGGCACTATCTGCAAAAACTCTTCCCCCGTGGAGTTCTACTAATTGTCGCACAATTGCTAATCCTAATCCTAACCCCCCAAACTTTCTGGTAGTGGCACTATCTGCTTGCCGGAAGTAATCAAATACATGAGATAAAAAATTAGGGTCGATTCCTTTACCTGTATCCATAACTTGAATCTGAATATGAGAATCAATGGTTTCCAGACAAACTTGGACTTGTCCACCAGGGGGGGTGAATTTGACAGCGTTGGAAAGTAGATTCCAGAAAACTTGCTGTAAGCGGTTGGGATCACCCATAACAAGAGGTGTAGAATCAGTGTCAGCCACAAATTTCAACTTGATAGATTTAGCTTCTGCGGCTAAACGTATTGTTTCCATGGCCGCCGCAATTGTTAATTCCAGATTCACTTGATCCACATTCAATGTTAGTTTACCCTGAAGAATCCGCGAGACATCAAGTAAGTCTTCAATTAATTGGGCTTGTAATTTGGCATTACGCTCAATAGTTGCGAGGGCTGACGCTGTTTTTTCGTCATCAAATTTGCGACTTTGGAGTAGTTTAGACCAACCTAAAATGGGATTGAGGGGAGAGCGTAATTCGTGGGAGAGTACAGCTAAAAACTCATCTTTGATGCAGTTGGCTTCTTCGGCTTGGGCGCGGGCTTGCTGTTCGGCTTTATATAATCTGGTGTTTTCAATAGTGATTGATGCCATTTGCGCTAACTGCACAATAATGGCTTCGTCTTCTTGAGTAAATTCATTTTCATATTTATCAGATAGTTGAATTAAGCCCAGATTGCGGCCATCTCGTCCCATGAGAGGTGCAGCTAACCACCCTCGCATGGGTGGATGCTTGTCTATTTGCTCAGTAATATTTTGCCATTGGGGATGAGCTTCAAGTTCAGTTTGGGTCATCCGCATAGAGCGATTGATCAGGCGCACACTGTTATTAATGCTGAAGGAATCCCCCCAAGCCACATACTTATCTGAAAGTGAAAAATGACTAATTACATTAGCAAAATCGTCATCAACGGTGATGGAGGTAACAGCTTGGTGTGAGCCAATAATCTCACGGGCTTTTTCTGTAATTATGCGTATAACTTCTTCAATAGTGAGGGCTGAATTGATTGCCAATGAAGTTTCCATTAAACCGTTGAGTTGCCTAGTGTATTCTTGCAATGGGTTACACTCCACTGTAGGCGATCGCGCTAGTAACATTTTCTCTCGTTCTATTTCTACTTGTTGGCGTAAGCGAAGCTCGTCATAGACATCGCTAATATCAATACATGAGCCAATATAACCCAAAAAAATCCCTTCTGAATTGAAGTGTGGAATACCTATATCTAAAATCCAGCGATACTTACCATCAGCACTTTGAACGCGATATTCCATTTGGAACTCTTGACGGGCATTAAACGCATTAATATAAGTTTTAAAACATCGCTGTAAATCTTCTGGATGTACTCCTTGCGCCCAACTTTGTCCCATTACTTGCTCCATTATGCGTCCTGTAAACTCCAACTAAGGCTGATTAAAGTAGCAACACCAATTAATAGTATCAGACATCCAAATCAGAGTCAGATAAATTCAAAATTCAAAATTATCAATTCAAAATTAAAGACAATCAGTCGGGGCTTGTACCCACCACTATAAATATGACTGCGGTTTATCTAAACCCACCATAACATTTAAGCATGGTTCACATATATTTCAGAGCCATAATATTACAAATTGGTATATTGCCATCTGTCAATTGAAGTATTATCCCTTTGTCTACAGGAGTAATTTTTGTATTGCTTTGTGACCTATCTAACTGGTGTTCAGGCAAGTGATCATTAATTGCTTTTGGATGTTGCATCTTGTTGACGATGGATAAACTCACCATAAGTGATTAGCTAAAGATATAGGATTTAATTCTGAGCTAAAAACTTAATTAGTACCTTTTTAGCCCAATTTGACAAATTTTACAGACATAAAGTATTCATTTTTTTGTAATCTAACTAATGAACTAAATAAATCCTCCCCAGGATAGGTGTTATGCCATAATTTTTCCTGACTTGGCAATATTTATCAGTCATCATCAAGATTGTGGACGGCAATAATTGAGTATGTGAGCAAATCGGTACAATAGATCAGCTATTAACTTTTAACACTGACATTTTTTCAGATTATCAATTTTTCATGACTTATGTGAGCCTTTTTTATCAGACAACTGAGTTAATGAGCGTCTTTTCGGCTCATGACCAATATTTTCAAAATTTATTACTGCAACAAAGTGAATTTGATGGGGTTTTGAGGTGTACCCTCGATATACAGCACATATCGTTAGGATGCTCCCCTAGCTGAAAACTGAGAATATTGACATTTGAGGTAAATACAATGAAAAATTATGCTGACACGCAGGAATTAATATTAAGCCAAATCAAAGATAAATTTTGTCAGCGACGGGATTTTAGTGGATGTGACTTAAGCGGAATTGACTTGACCGCAGTTGATTTAAGCGGGGTTAACTTGATGAGAGCAGATTTACGTGGAGCTAATTTATCTGGTTCTAACCTGACTGACACTAAGCTAAATGGAGCTAATTTAATTCAAGCTACTTTGTGTAGAGCTAATTTATCTCAGGCTGATTTGTCTTCAGCTAATTTATATGAGGCTGATTTAAGCTATGCTAATTTGTGCGGTTCTTTACTACGACGGGCGCAATGCAGCCATGCTAACCTGTGGGGAGCATCTTTGTGTGATACAGATTTAACTGAAGCAGACTTCAGCGCTGCGTCATTAATTGAAGCATCTTTAATTGAAGCAAATTTATTTCGAGCCAATCTCGCAGGAGCAAAGCTATGTGGAGCCAAATTGGTTGAGGCTAATTTAACTAAGGTCAACTTGACTAGTGCAGACCTCAGATCAACAAATTTAACCAAGGCTAACTTGAGTGAGGCTAATCTGTGGGAAACAAAAATTAGTTATGCCAAATTGCGGAACACAATTATGCCTGATGGTACAATTCGCGCTCCTCAAATAGCTATTAGTCCTGAGTGAATTAAAACTCACGTTGGGAGAAAATAAAATTAGCGATCGCTAACAGCATGACACTATAAAATAAGCCATAGCCTACATTAGTAATTAGTGTAGTGGTATCAGGTAAGGCGCGTAAGCCGTAAACAGCATCATTTTTGAAATCTAATCGAGATAAATCCGGCAATATCAGGTATAAACCTTGAGTGATGCGTTGAAATAAGGGGTTATTACTCAGACGACCCAGGTTAACTAAATCTGGAGTAATATTCCCCATTAAGTAAACTGCGAATGTTAAGGTCACCGCTAACAGAGAACTGGTAAATACACCAAAAGTAATGGACACAGCAGTGATTAAAGATAACTGCAAAATCAAGAAAAAGGCTGCAATTAAAATGCTGAGGGTGGAATGGGGAATATTAGTAAGCTGCAAAAATACCAAATAAATAACTGTCATTGCAGCGACAAGTACAGCCACCACAGCCGACAAACCCAAGAATTTGCCAGCAATAATTTCGCTGCGGCTGATCGGTTTGGCAATTAACACCAAAACCGTGCGTTTGTCAATTTCTTTATTAACCAGTCCTGTACCCAAAAAGATGACAACAATTAAGGTCAAGATACTCATTGTTCCCAGACCAAAGTCTAAAAACATTTTATTTTCAGTCGCAGCTGCAAATTCAGGTATTACCCGCCAAGCTAAGGCCAGTAAGACAGCATAAAACCCGATAATATACAGAATGCGATCGCGCACCATTTCCTGAAATACATTCTTAGCAATTACAAAAACTCTACCGAAATTCATGGCTTTTTAGTTCCTATTAACTTATTTTTCCAATTTTCCTCATCTCTGCGCTGGTGGCTCACCGGCAATAAATTTACTCAAGCGATCGCATTCAATTTCCGCCACTGTGCTTTTCTCCTCTACTTTGCTCAGAGGTACTCTAGAAGCTCCAGCCGATAAGGCTATAGGTTCAATCCGACAAGATTTTTGCAGATAATACCCCTTGGGGTCAGAACTTGGCCCTGTCCAAATACTTAATAAATCTAATTGATATCCTGATTTAATATTAGTTACACGAGTTTCAACCCGCCATAATTTTCTTTCTTCAAATTCTCCTAGTTTCTCATTTATGACTTGCTTCCCCAACTCGTTTACTTTCTGTGTTGCTTCTAATAACCATCTTTCCACTTGTGACCAAGGTGTTTTATTTAATTCTTGTTCTACTCTGATTTGGAGTGCATCGAGGATAACCACACCATTTTCGGGAATTTGTTGGACTTCTTCCTTAATTTCTATTTCGGGTTGAGTTCTATCTGCGGTTTCGGGTTCTGCTATTCTGAGTACAAAGGTACTCCGAGCAAAATTATCAGTGAGTAAGCTGGGATATTGGGTTAACCAATTGTCCATAAGAAAGTAAAACTGAATCCAGCAACTAATTAGCATACAACTAGCGACTAAAATTATAATTTTTTCCCTAACTTCTGGTTTAGGCAGTTTGGCTGTGGTCTTAGTATCAGTACCTTCAATAAAATCTGGCAGCGCTGTAATGATTGCAGAGATTGTTGGCCAAAGTATGATTGTTCTGGGTGTAATTACTTCCTCTGGATTACCAAATGCAAACACGCTGACTAAAAATCCAGTGATGACTGCTCCCACTGGCATAAAAGTACCAGGAACTCTTAAAGGATCATCAGTAGTGTACCAGGCTGTGCCAGCAATTAAAAATAACCATCCTAAAAATGCAATTAAATTTTTGACATAACCCACCGCTAAAAATGAAAGTACACAAGAAAAAACACTCAAATAAATGAATGTTTGCCAAGAATAAGCTTTGGGGGGAACTAATAACTTTCTAACTCCCTCATAAATTCCCACAAAAAACTTACCAAATATTAAAATATCTTTAAATAATGTTTGCATTTTTCACACCCCTAATTGATTGAATTGATTTTATTTGCTACTCAACAAAAGAATCAGGCTAATAGCACTGTAACTGAGTGAGTTTGCTATGAGAATTGTGGTAACTAAATTTGTACTTTGCAATCTAGCGATGCTGTTACGTCTCCATTTTAATCGGTTGTTTTCTGGAGTTTTCGCATAAACTTCTAGGACATTTTCTTTTAAGGAAATTACAAAAAATCTGAGGAGAAAGAATTTCATAAAGAAGGTGATAAAGAAAATTATAAAAGCTACAAAAATGAGTAATGCTTGTGTGTTTTGTGATCTGAAATTGTGGAAAAATATGTAACTTATCAATTCGGACTTTAAGCCTATAGGTAATATTGGTTCTAAGAAGAAAAATATAATCCAACCAAACGTACTAGAAAAAAGATTGATAGATATGGCATAAAACATACTTGTTTTTTTGTCGAATTTGAGCCGTTTGTGCAGAACATAAGCTTCTATGGGAATGGCAGTCAGTAAAAACAAAAATTCAAACAAAATTACACCGACAGGCAAGATTCTAGGAATATTAATATCTCCAAGTCCAAGCATAGAGTGTCAATAGTAAGGGTGAATATTAGCGAGTATACCTGAGATAATAGTTCTGATGGTATCAATTATCTCGAATCGTAGAGACGTTCCGGGGGAACGTCTCTAACAAAATTTGCGACACCCCCCCACACCTCCCACACCCCTGCCCCTTGCCCCTAGTTCAAGGTAAAATTAGGGATTGCCACGTTATAGCTTTTCAAGAAATGACAAGGAACGGCATCGGTATTCGCACGGCGCAAGTGCGTCCTGAACGGCTCACAGGTCAAATTCACATTTATGATGGTGTGGGTAAAGGTAAGTCTCAAGCGGCTTTAGGGGTAGTTTTGCGCTCAATTGGCTTGGGAATCAATACACCGGGCGATTCGAGTCGCGTCTTATTGTTGCGGTTTTTAAAGGGGCCAGAGCGTGATTATGATGAAGATGGAGCGATCGCCGCTTTACAGCGTGGTTTTCCCCATTTAATTGATCAGGTTCGCACTGGGAGAGCAGAATTTTTTGGACATGAGGAAATTACCCCCTTTGACCGAGAAGAAGCATTACGGGGTTGGGATGTAGCCAAAGGAGCAATTGCCTCTGGTTTATATTCCGTGGTGGTTTTAGATGAAATTAACCCGGTTTTAGACTTGGGTTTACTACCAGTAGATGAGGTGGTACGGACATTAAAATCTAAACCCCACGAATTAGAAATCATCGCCACTGGACGCGCCGCACCGCAAAGCTTGCTTGATATTGCGGATTTGCATTCAGAAATGAAACCCCAAGACCACCCCACAGCCAAAGAACTGTTTATTGAGGGGATTGAAATCTATACTGGTGCGGGGAAAGGTAAATCTACCAGTGCATTAGGTAAAGCATTAAAAGCCATTGGTAGGGGGATTAATCACCCTGGTTCTACCCGTGTATTAATTATGCAGTGGCTCAAAGGTGGTAGTGGCTACACAGAAGACGCAGCGATCGCCGCTTTACAGCAATCATATCCAGATGTGGTAGATCATCAACGTTGTGGTCGAGATGCCATTGTTTGGCGCAATTCTCGCCAAGAATTAGACTATGTAGAAGCCGAGAGAGGTTGGGAAATTGCCAAAACTGCGATCGCCTCTGGACTGTATAAAACCATCATTCTTGATGAACTCAACCCCACAGTAGACCTAGAACTACTTCCAGTGGAACCCATAGTCCAAGCCTTACTTCGTAAACCCCGTGATACGGAAGTGATTATCACTGGTCGCTGTCAACATCAACCAGCTTATTTTGATTTAGCCAGTGTTCACTCTGAGGTATACTGTCACAAACATTATGCCAATCACGGTGTAGAACTCAAACGCGGAGTAGATTTTTAACAGTTATCAGTTAACAGTTATCAGTTACCAGTTAAGAGAAATAGTTGGGATAACTGTTGACTGTTGACTGTTGACTGTTCACTGAATTTATTTACTAACTATGGAAGACAGCAATTTACTTGATTTAATTACAGGAGGATTGGCGATCGCTATTCTTCTAGGTGGGATGTTGATGATGTTTACTACTGTATTTACCACCAAAAAAGGTAAAAAATAGGTTCATTGTCAAAACACTTGAATTAACTGGTGTTCCTGCACAGTACCAATGACTTGGTGTGGTGTGGTTAATTCCGCCGCTTGGGTTGTAGAAATCCAAGCATAGCTTGAAGCTGGTAATTCGGTAATGGAGTTAACTTGTTTACCATGAACCGGAGTGCAAAAATTCAGCAACACCGCAGTCTTACCCTCTACCTGTAAAAAATAGATGGGATGATTTTGCAAAATTGAGGCGATCGCAGGTTGTTGCAGAAAAACTCTCACATCTGGATTATAGTCACTGAGTAAGCCTAAACCACCAGCCACAGCCAAAGCTAGCCAGCAAGGAATTAACCAACCCGCCAGCCAATAACCAGCTGTGAGAAATTTTTGCTCAAAGTGGTAACGACCAATCCACACCATAGGCAAAATTAGCCAACCTAACCCCATAATTAAGCCCAGGATGGCGTACTTGCGAATCTCAACGTCATCCACCCCAATTAAAATAACTATCCCGGCTAGCACCAATAAAATGCCCAATCCACCAAAAATATAACTGATTAAAAAAAGTGCTGAGTGCTGAGTGCTGTAAAGCCCTGCGGGCATGGCTGCGCTTAAAGCGGAAGCGGGGCGTTTAGCCCGTGCTGAGTTGGGAGTAAATACATGGAAGATTTTGTTTATTTTATTCGTAACATTTGGTGCGTCGCCAGTGTCTTTGTTTCTAATAAAGTCATGCAATTTTTGTTTTCTCCCTCTCATCTCGACATTTCCCCATTTTCCTAACCAACTTAAACCCACAGCGGCCAGCATTGCTATAAAGGGGTAAAGACAAAGACTATAGTGAGACAGACGAGTGGAAAAAAAACTCAGTTGAGCAAACAGCGTCACAGGGAAACCAACTAATATCAATTGGTAGCGAGGAATGGGACGGCGCAGGAGCAAAACTAAGCCGAGCAGACCTAAAAAGAACCAGGGAAAGGATTTAAGTGGGACATTCCAAAAATAGAATATAATGCCGTTACCACCACGCTCACTAGATCCCAACTCAAACACAAATCTGAATAATTCTGCATAACTATCATGGCCATAGCGCATCCAGTTAAGCCATAGACAACTGAAAGTAGGAATCAAACCCACTATAAAACCTAAATATAAACAAGGGTTGCTCAGATGACGATGACGGCGATGTTCCCCAATTAAATAAGGTAATAAAGCTACAATTGGCAGAAAAATCATAAAGCTTCTGACTAAGAAGCCTAAACCTAAACTTAAGCCAGCTACAAAAGTCAAAACATACTTATATTTAGGATGTATTTCAGCTTTGAGCAAAGACCAAATAGCTAACAATACCAAAAATATCATGGGGACATCTGGCGTACCTAAGCGGCAATATTGTAACCAAAGAAATTGCACACTTAAAATTAACCCTGCTAGCCAAGCTAATTTTTGATTGAGCAGGATTTTGCCGATTTCATATACTAATAATATGCTTAAAATCCCCATAATCATGCTAGGTAGTCGGACACTAGCTTCACTGACCCCAAATAACTGGTAGGAAATGGCAATTATCCAATAAGGGCCAGGGGTTTTATGATGCACAGTACCCCAAGGCGCAATCCAATCACCAGATTCAAACATCTCCCGCCCTCGCCTGGCGTAAAGCCCTTCATCATGCGCCATCAGGCTATTATCCCCAGAACTGAATAGCAATAGGGGGAGTATCCACAGTAGTAAACTGAGATAAGGGAATAAACGAAATCTATACAACATTGAATTAATATTCACCCTCTCCTGATTTCTAGCCGAGGGATTTATTAAAATACATGATATTACCTAAAAATCCGCCAAATTAGCAAATAACTTTTCTCAGATACACCTTTATGATACTCAAACCAGATCAACGTCAAAAATTAGACGATACAGACGACAAGCTATTTTACGACTATCCCCGCTTTGTGACT
>PWQB01000102.1 GCA_003556955.1 Nostocaceae cyanobacterium CSSed10_463m | reverse complement strand
CCCCCTCTATCCCCCCGCAACGGGGGGAAGAAAAGGATAAACCTTTGATATTGGAGGGGGTTGGGGGTGGGGTTCTTGTATCTGACTTAACTGATAACCGCTATATATTCAACCCAAAACCTCCAATTACTATTAACTAACTTCTGAGGTTAACGCCAAATTTCTCCACTAAAGCCTCACGGACTTTATTGTGGACTGGTTCCACTTCCGCCTCAGTCAGAGTGCGATCGCTTGACCGATAAATTAAGCGAAATGCTAAACTACGTTGTCCTGCGGGTACGTTTTCACCACGATATTCATCAAACAATTCCACCGATTCCAGCAGTCCCTTCGCCGCTTTATTGATGGATTTTTCAATGTCCGCCACTGAGATTTTTACAGGTGCGAAAAAGGCAATATCGCGATCGCTTGCTGGATAGGTAGAATAAGTATGGAATTTGGGAACCATAACTTCATCTTGATCCAGTGCATCCAACAGCACATTTAAATCAAGCTGGAATACATAGACAGAATCCGGTAAACCTTTGTCTTGTCGGAGTTGGGGATGAAGTTGTCCAAAAATACCCAGTCTGTTACCACCCAGCCATAAAGAAGCCGTGCGTCCTGGATGTAAACGCTCATCGCGACAATCCGGTTGATATTCAACCTTTAAATTAAGTTGCTCAAAGACACTTTGTAAAATACCTTTAGCATCAAACCAGGTCATCGGGTTTTCACTGCTACCTTTTGACCATTTGCCTATTGAGCGATCGCCCCCCATAATACCAGCGATCGCATCAGTTTCTTGCAAACCGTCTTCTTCCTGCCAGAAAATCCGCCCCAGGTCAAAACCATTCAAAGAACCATTTCCCTGCTCCAAATTGTATTGGAAAGCATCAATTAGACCAGAAATTAAATCAGTTCGCAACGCCGAATATTCCACAAAAAGCGGATTACTCAAAACCACCTGACGATCATTTCCAGGTTTCACCAAAGAATAATGGATAACTTCCGTTAAACCTTCCGCTCTGAAAAAGGCGCGTACCTTGCGGATTAACTCTTGTTCTAAAGATAAATAACCAGCCTCAGACTTCTCTGGTAAGGTATCACAAAAATTGTCATAGCCATAGAGACGGGCTAATTCTTCAATCAAATCAATTTCCCGTTCTAAATCACGGTAACGATAGGGCGGAACTGTCACCGTCCAAGTTCCTTCACCAGCAGCCGTTAGCTGACAACCCAACGCCGAGAGAATGCGCTCAACATCAGCTTCAGTGACTTCTCCTGTTTCCTCGCCCAAATCCACTGGACCCAGTACCTCATTAACTCTATCTAAACGCAGAGCAATAGAACGACTCCAAGTAGATGAATCTGGGCGAGTATCAGCAATTTCCTGTTGGACAATTACGCCATTAGCCAATTCACTCAGCAGTGATAAAGCGCGATTACAGGCGATTTCCAACTCAGCCCGATTTACTCCCCTTTCATATCTTCCAGAAGCCTCGCTTCTTAACCCCACACTCCGAGAAGAACGACGAATAGCCACAGAATCAAATAATGCAGCTTCTAAAACTAAGCTTTGAGTACCGCTATGGACTTCCGTTTCTTCTCCACCCATAACACCAGCAAGTGCAACCGGTTTATTATTGGCAGTAATTAACAAATTTTGGGTTGACAAATTGCGCGTTTGTCAATCCAGAGTTTTCAAAGATTCCCCAGAACCGGCGAAGCGAACACCAACTGTTAAACCTTCACCACCAGCA
Organism: Nostocaceae cyanobacterium CSSed10_463m; assembly: GCA_003556955.1. The sequence goes on along the minus strand of PWQB01000102.1, from coordinate 1,370 downwards.
ACAGATTCTAAACGGTCTTTGTCAAAAGCGTGTAGTGGTTGTCCCCATTCCCACAAAATATAGTTAGTAATATCCACCACATTATTTATAGGACGCACCCCAGCCGCCCGTAAACGCTGTTGCAACCAATCAGGAGAAGGGGCAATTTTCACCTGTTCAATAACTGTGCCAATATAAGCAGGACAAGCTTGCTGATCCTCAATTTTTAATCCTAAATGAGCCGCACCTTTTAACACAGATGTTGCACCAGGTGTAGGAATACTCAACTTACCACCAGTCAAAGCTGCGACTTCCCGTGCTATCCCCACCATACAGAGAGCATCAGCCCGGTTAGCGGTTGCAGTCACGTCTAAAATTACATCATCTAAACCTAATAACGGACGCACATCACTACCCAAAGGCAGATTTTCCTGGGGAAAAATATGAATACCGTCTACATCAGTAGGTAAACCGAGTTCCTTTAAAGAACAAATCATCCCTTGAGAGGGGACACCGCGAAGCTTTGCCGGTTTAATTTTTAAATCGATATTTGGTAAATAAGTGCCTGTAGTTGCTACTGGTACATAAATATCAGCCTTGACATTAGGCGCACCGCAGACAATATTTAAAGGCTCAGAAGCACCGATATCTACCTGACAAACACTTAATTTATCAGCATTGGGGTGGGGTTGACGCTCAAGCACTTTACCCACAACAACACCATTAGCCCAAGTGTGGCGGTCTTCAATGTCTTCTACTTCAAACCCAGCCATTGTCAGGGTTTCAGCCAATTCTTCCGGGCTAAGTTTAATTTCTACCAGTTCCCGCAGCCAATTTAGAGAAATACGCATGGAGTGTGCTTGCTTGTTGAAATATTGCCGAGTGCTGTAGAGAGCGAATTAAGCTCGTCTTCACAAAAGCCAGAGAAGACTAATATCTAGTCTGTCACCCCTAGCCTCTTTTGCATCTTGAATCATCCTACCGAAAATTTGGGGTCAGAACCTCGCCCGTGATTAACCCTTCAGGGGCTACTTTATTGTACAAATCACTTTATTATTGACTATAGGTGTCTTAGAATACTAGCCCTAGCGATTTGAAATCGCGTCAGCACCTGTAGATTTAAGTAGGTTTTATGTAAATCTGTGTTTATCTGTGGTTGATTATTTCTTGGTGTATCTCATTAACCTGCAATGCGCTATAGCGGTATACACTCGAATGAAGGACATCATAGCCCGATGCTATGGGGTAACTTCTTAATCCAATTCATAATGAATGATAGCGGTATACACTCGAATGAAGGACATCATAGCCCCCTCCTCGCACCCCCCTCAATCCCCCCGCAACGGGGGGAAGAAAAGGATAAACCTTTGATATTGGAGGGGGTTGGGGGT
>PWQB01000767.1 GCA_003556955.1 Nostocaceae cyanobacterium CSSed10_463m | reverse complement strand
TTTCTTCACTCCGTACTTTCCCCACTCAGCACTCAGCACTCAGCACTCAGCACTTTCCCCACTCAGCACACAGCACTCAGCACTCAGCACTCCCTACTGGCAACTTTGGCAACTTGCTGCTAATCTAAAGTCCTTGATAAATTCACGAACTCTACATTTGGTGTTAATACCAAGTAGTGTAAATTTTTTGTTAATCATTTATTTTGTAGCACTGCTCCGAATCAGGTATGTCAATTGGTTTTCTCAGACAAGCCCTCAAAGCCCTGCAAAAGCAGTCGCGCCGCCGCACTACCCATCGTGTCAACCAGTGGTTCAAGTGGTTATCTCCTGGGCTAGCTATCAAACGCTGGTTGTTAATCAGCCTTGGAGGTGTACTGCTGGCAATTTTGGGGTTGGCTATATCGGTGAGGCTAACCCCAATTTTTTGGGCGCTGGAGTTGATGAGGAGTTTTCTGGGAGTAATTGCTGGCATTTTACCCCACTATATCAGCGGCCCTTTGGTATTACTTGGCGGTATACTTTTGCTATTTTGGGGACAAACTCGCACCGTTACTTCAATTACTCAGGTGCTAAGACCAGGGGGCGAAGAGGATTTAATTGATGTGTTGATGGCACATCGTCGCTTGTACCGGGGTCCGAAAATAGTTGTAATTGGTGGTGGTACTGGACTCTCTACTTTATTAAGGGGATTAAAAACCTATAGTGCTAATATTACTGCTATTGTGACTGTAGCCGATGATGGTGGATCTTCTGGGCGGTTGCGTCAGGAATTTGGCGTTTTACCACCTGGGGATATTCGGAATTGTGTCGCCGCACTGGCAGATGAAGAAAAGTTATTAACAGAATTATTTCAATATCGTTTTAAAGCTGGGGACGGATTGACAGGCCATAGTTTTGGTAATTTGTTTTTAACTGCCATGAGTGATATTACGGGGTATTTAGAACGGGCGGTGGCAGCTAGTTCTAAGGTGTTAGCAGTGCGGGGACAGGTTTTACCAGCTACCCTGAGTGATGTTCGCCTCTGGGCAGAATTAGAAGATGGCCGTCGCATTGAGGGTGAGTCGAGTATTCCAAAAGCGGGCGGAAAAATTGTCAAGATTGGCTGTATTCCTGCTGATCCTCCAGCTTTACCAGCAGCTATTAAGGCTCTTAAAGAAGCTGACTATATTATTGTGGGGCCCGGTAGCTTATATACCAGCCTGATTCCTAATTTACTTGTACCAGAAATTGCTGATGCGATCGCTGACTCTACAGCCCCCAGTATCTACATCTGCAATATCATGACTCAACCAGGCGAAACCCAGGGATATACTGTTGCTGACCACATTAAAGCTATTGATGCTGCTTGCGGAGAAAGACAGCTGTTTGATGCCGTCTTAGTACACAAAAAATCTCCCTCAGAACAATCACTTAAGCGTTATGCTCAACAAAATTCCCATCCAGTATTCTTGGATCGGGAAGATGTTACCCTCTTAGGGCGGCGAATTGTTTTAGCCAATGTTTTGTATGAAGATGAAACAGGTTGCGTGCGTCACAATCCCCAAAAACTAGCACGAGTTTTATTGCGGTGGTACAGTGGAACCCATTAGTATAAATTCCAAATCCCAAATCTAAAATCCCAAATTGTATGACTTGACCATGAATATTTTGCTTGCAGATGCAGAAGCAACGCTACGTTTGGGCATCACACTTGGTAAAAATCTGACGGTTGGCAGTGTGATTTTGTTAGAAGGTGATTTAGGCGCTGGCAAAACTACACTGGTACAGGGAATTGGTCAAGGTTTAGGCATCACAGAATCAATTGTTAGTCCTACTTTTACTCTGATTAATGAGTATACCCAAGGACGTTTCCCGCTTTACCATTTAGATTTATATCGCTTAGAACCTTCTGAGGTTGTAACCTTGAACCTAGAGAGTTATTGGGAAGGTATGGAAGTGATGCCGGGAATTGTGGCCATTGAATGGGCAGAACGTATGCCCTACAAGCCAGATAGTTATCTGAGTTTGGTGTTGACTCATGGTGATGACGGCACTCGTCAAGCCAAAATTACCCCCTTTAATTGCAGCCTTGACAAATTCCTTCCTAGTATCTCAGGTCTGGTGAGCGGAGAGAATTTGTGACAGACAGGGTTTCTCAGCTAAAAATCAAAAAAATAGCTTCAGATGTTCTCCAAAAACTCTGTTTTGCAGCAGCTTTAAGGTGTTAGCCTATCCAATACAAGAAAACCATCAGCCATCAGCTATGATAGCAACCCACAAGGGGCTGGGTTAAAGATTCACTGTGCCAATTTGAGGCATTCAGCACTTTGCTATCTCAGCACAAAACTCCAAATATTGGTGCGATAGTCGAGGGAGAATTCCACACTCGTTCTATCTACCACTACCACGCTCGTCAAAAAAATTCACTAACATTGTTGTCTTCATTATTCAAAAATCAATGAAATACTGTTCAACTTCAGAACTGGTTAAGATTCATCTCTACAAGCCTTTTGCACTTCAATCAGCTTAGTGACTACTGCGATCAGCTAGGATTGGCGTATTCTCGCAGATAATATGGCTGTAGATGCATGAAAACTGGACTCAAACCGTTACAGAATATTGCTCTTGCAGGTAATATCTAGCACGCTGCCAGACGATTTTTAATACTTACCCTCAAAAGAAGTCATATTCACAGGAGAACTAACATAACTCTGTCCTCTAGCGGATCATCTTTGTGAATAGGGATGTTAGATGAATTAAAATTACTCAGTAAATTCTGGTATTTTTTTCATCTGTTTACACTACGGTTATTCCTATTGCTTCATTCTTTGATTATCTCGATAAATAACGATTCAGTTTGTTTGATTGGATGCTGATTTGTCTTTATTTGCTCCGTTTTCCTGGCTAATGTTAAGCTTCTTAGCAAAGTTACGGACGGAAACCTAAAACAATCAGAATTGCAAGAATCAGGTTTTAACACCGTACAAATTAAGTGCATATAAAATTTTTATATGTATAAAACATAGTCTTCACAGAAATTTGCCCGTTTACTTAACCCTATTAATTCTCTACGTTATTTAGAGAAAAAATCCGGATAGTTAAATACAAAAAGATTGTAGTGAAAAGTTAAGTGTTGAACATTTACACCT
>PWQB01000473.1 GCA_003556955.1 Nostocaceae cyanobacterium CSSed10_463m | reverse complement strand
TTTAAGTTTAGGACTATTATCTACGTTTTTGACTGCTACTCCGGGACTGGGGGCGGAACGTATTAGCTTTTTTTACCCTCCCTACGGTGAATTTTCCCTCACTGTTGATTCTTTAGAAACATTTGCCAAGTCAGGCGAAATCACTGATGAATTGGCATTTTATGCTAGTCGTGCTAATCCTCAGCAATTGGCTCAATTACGAGAACTGCTTCAGCAACAATTTGATGTCACGCCTACGCTAGTTTCTCAGGTGACTTACTCACCCATTGGTGAAGAACTCATACAAAGTTTAGGAAGCTTAATTCGCACCGAATCTAGACAAAATGGCTTTTTTGCCCTTAGAGGTGCGTTGATATTAGCTGCGGCTGATCCAGAGGGTTTAACAGTTGTCAATGTGCTGCGTCAGTTCCCTTCCCGAACAATGCGACTCAGTTTTACAGAAGGGCTACAGTTAGTCGATGATTTATTGCAAGTATTACAGAAAAGAGATGAGGTTGTAGCTTGGATTCAACAAGCAGCGATCGCCAGCATAACAGATGACTGGGAACAACTGCCAGATTTGCGATCGCCTGGTTCATTTACTTGGCGGCGCAGTGAGCTAATTCTCAGGGATCAGGCTCGAAATCGCATCATCCCCACGCATATTTATATCCCAGCAGCCACACCATTAACCAGTCCCGAACTTTCCTCACCACCCTTTCCCCTCATTGTAATTTCTCATGGTATTGCTTCAGACCGCTCTTCTTTTGCTTATTTGGCAGAACATTTAGCATCATACGGTTTTGCAGTGGCTGTATTAGAACACCCCGGTAGTAATGCTGAACGAATTGAGCGCTATTTAACAGGTTTAGCTGGGCCATTAGAAGCAGAAGAATTTATCAACCGACCTTGGGATATTAAATTTCTCCTGGATGAACTTGAGTACAGGGTAAAATCCAATTCTGATCTCCAAGGGAAACTCAATCTTGAGCAAGTTGGGGCAATTGGACATTCTTTTGGTGGTTACACAGTGTTAAATTTAGCAGGAGCAAATATTAATTTTCAGCAATTACAACAAGACTGTGGTGCTAATATTTCCGCTTTTAATTTGTCGCTGTTTTTGCAGTGTCAAGTGACTGAGTTAGCAGCGAAAAATTACCAACTTCAAGATGATCGCATTAAAGCAGTATTGGCGATTAATCCCTTATCTAGCTCGATTTTTGGTGAAAGTGAGGTTAGTCAAATTCAAGTTCCGGTGATGCTAGTTGCAAGTAGTCAAGATATTGCTACTCCAATGGTATCTGAACAGGTTCGTCCTTTCACCTGGCTGACTACCCCCAATAGGTATTTAGTGTTAATTGAAAACGCTACTCATTTTAGTGCGATCGCAGAACCAACGCCAGGTAATGATGTGTTACCTATACCACCCGCTTTACTCGGACCGAACCCAGCGCCAGTTTATGATTATCTGAAGACTCTGAATGTCGCTTTCTGGCAAACACACCTTCTGAATCGCCCTGAATACGCCTCTTACTTACAACCATCTTATGCCCAATATTTAAGTCAAGCTCCCTTAAATCTCAGTTTAATCAAGTATTTCTCAGCAGATAATTTAAATCAAGCCTTAAACAAATGAAATCTGTGCCTGTATTGTAACCGTTCAGAACTCAGCACTCAAGAAGCACTCGGTGTCCGGGCGGGTTCACTAAGGATATTGACGAACCACAGACTGACTGCCTAAACCCGCCCCTACCCACTCAGAACTCAGCGCCTCTTCATCACATATTTTTATTCATACGCAGTCACAAATGGTAAAATCCTTTCGTAAATAGTGAGGATAACTTAATGCCAGTTGCTGCTAACTCCATTAAATTTGGTACAGACGGCTGGCGAGGCGTTATTGGTGATGAGTTCACCTTTGAACGCCTAGCCCTGGTTGCGCCAGTTGCTGCACAAGTATTATATAATACATATTTTTCTACAGTTGGCAGCAAAACAATTGTTGTCGGCTACGATCGCCGATTTATGGCAGAAGACTTTGCTCGTGCTGTGGCTGATGCTGTCAGCGCTATCGGCTTTGATGTTTTACTCAGCGAAAGTTTTGCCCCAACTCCGGCTTTTAGTTGGGCGGCTAAAGACCTTAATGCTTTGGGGGCGCTAGTCATTACAGCCAGTCATAATCCTGGATCATATTTAGGGTTAAAAGTCAAGGGTTGTTTTGGTGGTTCCGTACCGCCAGAGGTGACACAAGAAATAGAAGCTTTATTATCTGCGGGTGTACCTGAACTAGTGGCTAACCCAGGGAAACAAGAGCCGTTCGATCCTTGGCCGAGTTACATCACAGCCTTAAAAGCTAAAGTTAATATTACCAAGATTCAAGCAGCGATCGCCTCTGGTAAACTGACATTATTTGCTGATGTCATGCACGGTGCAGCAGCTGGGGGGTTAGGTAAATTATTAGGCGATGGCGTGAAAGAAATCAACAGCGATCGCGATCCTTTATTTGAAGGTGGTGCGCCAGAACCTTTACCAAAATACTTATCCCGTTTATTTTCAGTAATCAAAACTTATCGGGAAACAGATAAATCAGGTTTAGCCGTGGGGTTAGTCTTTGATGGTGACTGCGATCGCATCGCCGCAGTGGATGGAAACGCTAACTTTTTGAGTTCCCAAATCTTAATTCCCATATTAATCGATCACTTAACCCAAAGGCGCAACTTTAGCGGTGAAATAGTCAAAACCGTTAGCGGTTCTGATTTAATTCCTCGTGTCGCAGCACTGCATAACTTGTCACTTTCTGAAACCGCCGTAGGATATAAATACATTGCCGACAGAATGTTAGTTGCAGATGTATTGTTAGGCGGAGAAGAATCAGGAGGAATTGGTTATGGTAGCCATATTCCTGAACGTGATGCACTGCTATCAGCGTTATATGTTCTAGAGGCGATTGTAGAATCTGGTTTAGACTTAAGCGATTATTATCATTCTTTGCAAGAGAAAACAGGTTTCACCTCAGCTTATGATCGCATTGATTTACCCTTAGCAAGTATGGATGTGCGATCGCGTCTGTTAGAACAACTGCAAACCCAACCATTAACAGAAATTGCCGGTCAAGCAGTAATTGATTGCCAAACCATAGACGGCTATAAAT
>PWQB01000588.1 GCA_003556955.1 Nostocaceae cyanobacterium CSSed10_463m | reverse complement strand
TTTAGCCAAGTAATGACTTTTTTCATAATTTTATTCCTGGAATGCTTGTGATTAAGTTAAACTTATGCTGCACTCAATCGCCTTTAATTGCGACTTTAACTAGCACTTGTTTGGTAGGATTTGGGATTGACTTCAAATCTCAAATCTGGGTATAAAGCAAAAGTTCTATTTACCGACTGCTGGATTTTTTTGTAATTCAGGTCGAGAACTTGCTTCTTCTGCCTTGTCTTGCAAAAATTTAGAAGCTTCTTTAACTGAATCCTGCACTGTTTCCACACGTTCTTGAATGCGAGTTCCTACATCGGGTTCGCGTTGAATCAAACCACCAGGCGCAGGTCTTTGAAAGTTTTTGTCATTGATGATTGGCAATTCTCTTTCTTTTTCAACTCTACCTCTGGGTGTTTCCGCACCTGGATAAAGTATTTCGGAGTCTCTATTTATGGCAATCAAAACTTGCAAATCTGACTGTAAACTAGCTCGATCACTTTCTTTTTTCTCTTCTCTTTCAATCGCTTTGGGATCGGTGGTCATTCTATATTTGGTGTATTTGTCTCCACCACCCTTATAAGGATTGTTTGCGCCACCAGCCTGGACGGCAGGATTTTTGGGGTTTGCACCTTGAGGATTTGCTCCAGTGCAAGCAGTGGTAACTATCAACAATAGACCAGCTACAAAGATAGTTAAAATCTGGCGTAGTTTTAATTTTTTCCAGAAAGCTATCACATTGTTCATCTAGCCCTCCTGTTACAGAAACATAGGTTATTGATTGGCTTAGTTTAGTGGTTTGGATAATCAGTAAGTTTTGCTTGCTGTTAGACTTGGCAAATATTTCGTAACCCTTAACAAGATTACGAATAAAAAAATAAGTTCGCCTCTAGCGTAGGTCACATTATAGTTGCTACTAAATTCAGCCGATTATCTAACTGTAGAGAGATTTATGGACGTAATTTGTACGGTTTTGGTGATTTGAAATATTTTTATTTTTCTAAACTATGAAGAAAATTTTACGCTGGGTAATTTTAGGGGTGACGTTATTTTTTTTAGTGAAAGCCCTAAAGGATAACTGGTCTGAAGTGATAGCAATCCAAATTGATGCAGTAGGATGGGCAATTCTTTGCATAGCTACAGGTGTGACTTTACTGGCACATATTTGGGGTGGTTGGATATGGACTTGGATTCTCAAGGAATTAAATCAATCTGTGCCATGTTCTGAATTTATTCAAGTCTATTTAAAAACCAATATGGCCAAGTATCTACCTGGTAATGTCTGGCATTATTATGGGCGAATTGTGGTGGCAAAAAATGCTAATATTCCTGCTGGTGCTGCTACTTTAAGTGTATTGCTAGAACCGCTACTGATGGTGGCTGCGGCTTTAATCATTATTGTGGTTTTTGGCAGTCAATTTGCAGCTGCTTATACTACTATTTATGTAAAAATATTACAATTTTTAAGTTTGGCTGTAGTGCTTTGTGCCGTTCATCCCCGGTTTCTCAATCCAGCAATTCGCTTTGTCTACAAATTCAAGGTGAAAACCTCTACTGTCACTACTCAACCTAGTATTCCCTTTAAGGTTAAACGCTATCCCCTCAGACCTTTATTAGGGGAACTAGGCTTTTTAGGATTGCGTGGAACTGGGTTTATTTTAACTGTGTTCGCCCTCACTCCTTTAAATTTCCAGCAATTACCTTTATTATTAGGTGCTTTTAGCTTGGCTTGGTTGTTAGGTTTAGTGGTTCCGGGTGCGCCTGGTGGGTTGGGTGTATTTGAGGTGACGGCGATCGCACTTTTGCAACATAGCTTTCCTTCTGCTGTTATACTCAGTGCGATCGCTTCCTATCGTCTGATTAGTATTATCGCTGAAACTGCTGGTGCTGTTCTGGCTTCCCTAGACGAACGCCTGAGTAAATCAGTGAACAGTGAACAGTGAACAGTTATCAGATCAGAAAATTTAGGGGAGTGCGCTAATTTGCTAAAACTTGCTTTGCTGCGACTTCCATCAGTTTTTCGCTGCTGTCTCGCCCTTGTTTCAATTTCGCTTCTAGGGTATCACACAGAGACATCAGGCGATCGCACTTCTCTACAATCCTTTTTTGTTCGGCTAGGGGTGGAATTGGCATCAAAATCAGCTTTAATTTTGCTGACTTTATACCTTGAGCAGTCATCCCTGTCGCTTTCTCATTGAGACTATTTTGCAGGAAAGGACTCATGAATGCTGTTAGTAAATATCGCCCGAATAAGTCTGAAAAAGGCTGAAGGTCAATAATCCTTTGTGCTAAAGCAACTTTCTCTTCAGTTAGTAACTCTGCCACGTTACCAAGAGGAGCTTCAGTAGGGGCGGGTTTACCAATATCATCGTTAAAAATTGCACATATCTGTGAACCCGCCCCTACATCCGGCATTTTTAATGAAAATATTGGTAAACCCGCCCCTAAGTCCGCTCTACATATATTTATTACCATTTGGATGGATTATTTGGATGTAATTGATCCTGTTGCCAAGATAAAGGATTATTCAATATATATTGACGAATTTGTTGTAACGATTCTTCATTACGGATAATATGTTCATAATAGTTCCGTTGCCAAACAGGTCTACCTCTGGTGTCTCTCAATTGATTAATACGAAGAGCAGAAGATGTTTTGAAACTACGTATTATCTCTGTTAATGGTTTTTCACCTATTTTTTTTAATTGAATTATTCCATGTATATGGTTAGGCATGATTACGAATTGATCTAATTGGATATTAATAAATTTATTAGCTAGAATATTCCAATTATATTGAACTACTTGTCCATAGCGGCTTAATTCAATATACGCACTAGGGGCAGGTTCATTTAAATTATCGTTGATATTTGATGATATTGGTAAACCTGCCCCTACAACATTGCCTAATAAACATTCACGTTGCCAAATACAAATGGTTATGAAATACATTCCAGCCTGTGTATAGTCATAACCCTTTAACCGAATTGATCGACGATGATGTTTATCTGGATTATATTTCATAATATATCTTAGTGATTTATATTTATAAATTGCCAATGTAGGGGCGAATGTAGGGGCGAATGTAGGGGCGAATGTAGGGGCGAATGTAGGGGCGAATGTAGGGGTGAATGTAGGGGCGGGTTTTTGA
>PWQB01000333.1 GCA_003556955.1 Nostocaceae cyanobacterium CSSed10_463m | reverse complement strand
ATTTATCGCGTCTAATCATCATGTTAAATTTATCGCGTCTAATCATCTAATCATCTAATCATCGTGTCTAATCATCTAATCATCGCGTTGAATTTATCCAAATCATGTGTTGAATTTATCGCGTCTATCCTGTGTTGAATTTATCCAAATCATCGTGTTGAAATGAAGAAGAAGACGCGATGAATCGCGTCTCTACAAGAGAGATATAATTATTTATCCCCATTCCTAATTATGAAAGTTGCCGAATCATCTACCTTAGAAACTAGCTTTAATCAACTCATTGAAACACTAATTTTAAAAAAAACAGCTACAGAAGAGTTTACTGTCAGACTTAGCAGCGAACAAAGCCAATTTACCCGTTTCAATCATGCGAAAGTTCGACAAACAGGTTTAGTTGCTGATGGTTCTATAGAACTGACTTTAATGGAAGACCAGCGCAGCAGTTTTCGCTCCTTTCCCTTCACTGGTAATTGGTATCTAGATTGGCAAACTGCATCCACGGCTTTACAGGAACTTCGGGAAGAAATTAAACTATTACCAATTGACCCCTATTTAGTTTTACCATCAGGAAATAATACCAGTCGAGAAATAAACTCTGGGCAATTATTAACACCAGAATCAGTAGTACCAACTTTATTAGAATTGGTGGCTGAATTAGATTTCACTGGGATGTATGCGGGTGGAATTGTAATTAAAGCTTATGGTGATTCTCAGTGTCAAAAACACTGGTTTGCCACTGATACTTTTACTTTAGATTATTCTCTGTTTGATAATTGTGGACAAGCTGTGAAAGGCATCTTTGCAGGTAGTAATTGGGATGAAACCGCTTACATCGCCAAGATTAATGAAGCTAAAAGCCAACTGCAATTACTTTCCCGTCCGGCTAAACAATTAACCAGGGGACAGTATAAAACTTATTTTGCACCGGCTGCTGTTGCCGATTTATTGGGGATGCTTTCTTGGTCTGCTGTGAGTGAAGCTGATTTACAACAAGGAAACAGTGCTTTGGCGATGCTATCGCGCCAAGAAAAAAAACTTTCGCCCAAGTTTAGTTTAAAGGAAAACTTCCAACAGGGGTTTGTGCCACGATTTAACCAATTGGGGGAAATGGTAGCCCCGGAATTACCTTTAATTGAAAAGGGGATTTTAGTTAATACTCTGGTTAATTCTCGCACGGCGAAGGAATATGGCAAAACTGCCAACGGTGCGAATAGTTCCGAAACTTTACGTGCGCCGGAGATTATTCCGGGTAATTTAGGTTTTGACGAGATTATGGGGAGTTTAGATACAGGACTATATGTATCGAATTTGCATTACTTGAACTGGAGCGATCGCCCCACTGGTAGAATTACAGGTATGACCCGTTATGCTTGCTTTTGGGTAGAAAACGGTGAAATCGTCGCCCCCATTGAAAACTTACGCTTCGATGAAAGCCTTTATCGCTTCTGGGGAGAAAATCTGGTAGAGTTCACCAATTTTCAGGAATTTATCCCCGAAGTCGGAACATATCAAAGTCGTGATTTGGGAGGTAGTTTGGTTCCTGGGATGTTGGTAAATGATTTCACCTATACCTTGTAATACCGTAAAGCGGAAGTCAAAAGTTAGCCAGCACGGTCTTAGGGGTTTCCTCCATGAGCGACTGGCGAACCCCGAAGGGGTCAAAAGTCAAAAAGCTGATCATATAGATTTTGCACTTAAAACTTCAAGAATAGCTCTAGAGATGCACGTTGAAAAATCACTTAATCCGTATTAGGGATTGAAACTTACGAATTGACGGCAAAACTTCTTCAAATATTTTTGTTCTTAATTTCACATATTTAGTCTGGGAGAGCCAGAAAAACTACGCTTTTTTTAACTTTAATTGATGTCATCAACGAAAATCTCATCCGGTTCTTGGCTCAATAGTTCGGCTATTTCTGGAACTATTAAAACATACATATTATCTATCCAATACTCTAGTTGTCGCTCTATCAACTCTAAATTAACTTCATCAGGATAATTCCAAATCTCCTTTTCTCTAAGCCATTTCACCACCTCTTCCCATTCTCTAGCAAAAACAGCATATCCTGCTGCGTTAAATACAGGCATACGTTCTTTGGGAACATATTCTCTTTTTTGGGTCTTTTCCCAGGCTTCAGGATCATCAGCTTCCCACACATTAGTTCGACGAGCATTAATTACTGAGTCAATAGCGCAAGTACAAGATGAAGTGACTGTGAATAAATCATTTTGATGAGAATAAGCCAGCAAGACACCATGACAGCTACGTATATAGCTGACTTCTGCTGTAAAAGATTTTACGGTACGCATATCTACTCCTCTACCAAATGTCTCAAAATATTTGGAGATATCACTGATAATTTGTCTTGGTACTGTGATATCTGGATACTTCCTCTCAAAGATGGTCAGATAACGTGACATCATAAAGATAGCTAACTCTATTTGCAGGCTAGTAGGTAAACCATAAAGAACACGAAAGCAATTATCGGTACGAATATTTCCATAAGGATCATTGATACCGGCGATTAGATCATCAAGTAATTTTTGTCTTCTTTGCATGGTTGGCTAATTTCAAAAATCTATTGAAGTACTTCTTAACTTCAGTAGCTAAACTTGTTTAACTACATCTGAATTTTCTGAGGTCGCAATTGAGGAATTACTTTTAGGTAAAGCACCTTGTGGTGCTAATTCACCAGCATCAGGTACTATCTTCTTTGGTAAAATAGCACAAGATTCTGACTTTTTTTCCTCCTGAGTTTTTGGATCTTTTTGGCAGCATTCACAACAAATTATAGAAGCAATATAATTATTTACTTCATCCCAAACTTCATGATGTGAACCACCACCATCAGGGCATAGACCTATACCAATTTTAGATGGATCAGTCTGTGTTATTCCTATTCTTCCAACTATTGAACCCCGATTCTTTTTGATGCGGTTTATCAAAGCCCCAAGAGCATAAGATGCTGCTTGTCCTGGTAAGCCATGATATCTGTACTGACCGTATGGAGTGTCTGGAGGATATACGCCTCTTCTGACAATCTTATCTTTGATGCTATTGCAATTTTTGAGTTCTTTTAACCCCTCAGTGGTACAAGGCTCTTCTGAATTAGTTTGAGATGGAACTGTCTTAGGCT
>PWQB01000066.1 GCA_003556955.1 Nostocaceae cyanobacterium CSSed10_463m | reverse complement strand
GCCTGTACAAAGCTGGTTAGTTTTGTAATCGAAACTACTGAACTCACAGTTGCAGCCCACCAGTCATGGGATAATTGGGTTTCTCCGAGAACGTCAAATGATTGAATATTTCCACTAGACACGGAAGCTATCTGATCAGACACCAGTTCATCATTGAGTATCTCCGTTCGAGTAGAAATAAACGCCCCAAAAGCCTGCTCAATGGCGCTTCGTAGAGCATTTGTATGCGCCTCTTCAAGGGTTGCCCCTTGACCAGTAGTAGTAAGCGTAACGGTTTGGTTAGAATTCGCAAATGTTACAACATTTAAACACAATATAAGAGCTAATATTGTTGGTAATAACTTATTCATTGTAATTAGAATTATTTGAAATTAACTTTATTTAAAGAAGCCCAAGAAACCAACCATCAGAGAAAAGATTCCTATTACCAAGGAAATAAAAGCCAGAGTCATTGGAGCACGATAAGCAGGGTCCGGGTGTTTAAGATGAGCTCGAATGGCAGTAATTAAACCTACCTTAGAAATGCTAATATCGCAATTATTATAACCGGACATATTTGACTTTACATCCGTTGACTCTGATTTTTTCATGCTTAACCCTAGTTCAAGTATACTGTCGTAGTCCAGTTCCATTTGATGTGATCTTATATCACGATCTCCAGCACCTCGAATTGTTCGATATATCTTTTTCCCATCACTACTTTTGATTTCAATCCATTTATATCGACCACCAAGAGCTTTAACCAGAGAGTTAGCAATTCGTACAACCGCAAATTTATCTGCGTCACTTTTATCCGAATAGTTTCTGTATTCTGTTATTTTTGTCATCGGTTTCACAACTTAAATAATTCCAGTATTTAATTTTACCACTCCTGACCCTCCAACGTGGTAGATTGCAAAAATTCTGACCTTTCTGTAACATTGGTCTGATTGCTACCGGTTTGTTGTACTCCAGTAGCCAGACCTGAAATTCGTTCAGTCAGGACTACAATTGAGCCTGTTATAATATGATCACTTACCGGGTGAGGAGCTTTCCACTGCCGAAGCTCAAATGTATTCATATTAATTGTTGAGGCTCTGGATTCAATAAGCTCACTATAATTTTCCTCAGAATAGATATTGCCTGTGCCATCGGCGTACTCAACTACCTTTTCAATACTCTCGCTGACCTCTTTACTAATTAAGTCTTCGGCTATCATATTTTTTATATTTTCTACGGCCTGAAGTCGAGCTCTGCTAAAAGCAATTCGCTCCTGATTTGATTGACGTGATTCTGTTGCTCGGTATGTTGATTGACCATAACCTACCAATACACGAGATCCATCCGGCAATCTAAAAACCTGAGAACCCATTTTCGAAATAAGTTGAGAAGGGTCTATAGTCCTGAGTTGATCTACTATCGGTGAATTTAGTTGCTCCTGATTGGCGCCGAGTTCAGGAAATCTCGCAGCGAGATTTTGCAGTTCTGGATCGTATTTCACAAGAACAGCTACTTGATAATCATTTCTTCCGGCGTCACCTTCTACAATCTGAAGTGTGGTAATACCACGAATTAACCCAGATACAAAACTACTCACATAATTGTAGAAAGTTTCTTCATAAATTCTCTCCTTCTCTTGTTGGTTCATTCGAGCAATTTCTGATTGGCTAACACCGAGTTCAGCCAATGCCCTGTCCAGGCTTGCATCCACAACACGCAGTGCCTTTTGAAGCATGGAAGCTTTTTGTTGAGCATCCGGATCTTGTCCGGATACAGCACGGTCTATCAATGTGGAGCTTCGTTCACTGGTTATCTGCTCTCCGGATAACCGAAGAATATCAATTTTCGCCCTCATCTCAGCTCTTGCATAAGCAATATTACGTGATGCGATAAACCCGTTTGCATTCGAAGGAACCGCAGTGGTTGCGAATCCAATAGAGTACACCGTACCATCAGTATTAATGGTATTCAATGACTTACCCATTCTACTCAAATGGGCTTGTGCGGTGTTGCGGAGCCTGTCAGAGGGATACTCTACGATAGCGGTATTACCCATCGTTGCATCTTCTCGAATATTCAGAGATCCAGAAACTACAGGACCACCTGATCCTTGAGCAGTTATTTCCGGCGCGCTATCAGGCGAAATATCACGCATGCGATCTTTTTCTCCATCACTTCCACATGAGTATGCAAAAAGCGTAATAATTATTAGATATATGAAATTAAACTGTTTCATAATTGTGAGTTCATTATTATTTGAGTTTCCGGAATATTGCAGTAAAAAAGTTTCTTCCATCCGAGCTGACCCATGTGCAAGCAACCTCCATCCCATCCACAAATCCAGATCCCTGTTCAACGATGCGTTCTTTAAAAGTCTCGTAAAACTCAACCGAGTCATTGCGAACCATCTCACCTGTTTCCAAAAGGGTCTCACTGGTAATCGTGGTACCGTTTATAAAGTCACTGACATTTCTACGGGCACGAACTATGGATATCCTCGATTTAGTATTTTGATTCGAAGAGTTGGCAACAGATGCCACGGAGACAAGATAAGTTTTAGAATCATGTTCGATGATTTTCACACCATCAGTAATCTCCGTCGGAAAACTAAATGGGCCACATATCTTACTCTGCGAGGAAGAAAAAATGAATAGAGTCATTAGTGTATAAATGATAATTGAATACATAGCTATCTATTATTTAGTGAATGGTGTACAGTATTTTACAGAATACTGATGCATTTTTTATCTCGATAACAGTTCGTAAAACATGTAATTATTTATTACGAAGCTAATTTTTAATGGTTGAAAAACAATGCCCATTTCAAATGCTTTACAACCTTGAATTAAATTATTAATAATCTACTACTTGTGGCTTTAAAACTATTTTATTAATAAATAAAATAGTTAAATAACTGTAAACACGCAACTAAACAATCTTTTAAGAGTGGAAAAGCTAATCAAGCTGAGCATTAGTTTTTGTAACATTAGCATTTTAATTTTTAACAATACTTTACAAGACAACGCTTTCCCAATTTGTAATATTTTTAAAAAGAGAAATCGCCCTTTTACTTGAAGAAGCATTCCTTGTGTTCCGGATGCCTGTAATGGCTGTGGGGCGGTCTCTCGTATCCCATCTTTTTCAACAGGCGCTCAAGCG
>PWQB01000035.1 GCA_003556955.1 Nostocaceae cyanobacterium CSSed10_463m | reverse complement strand
TCCGCCTGAACTATGGGTTTCTACATCCCTTAGTTCGTTGCTAGCAGAAACTTCTACAGATTTTTGACGCTTCTTCGTCCCTAGTTGCTTCATACTTCCTGCTTGTTTGCGGGTGTTTAAATTTAAATTTTCAAAACATCTGTTGACCTTCCTTGGTGATCAATACCAGCTTATCTTTAGATTGGTGTAGATTCTAGGTATCTTAAATTAAAGCCTTAATCCCCAGCGTATGACATTATAGTGTAGGATTTCTCAGGGAATGGGGACTGGGATGAAGAAATTTCTGCCCCCTGCACCTGTGCTTCTTGCTCCTATTCCCTATTCCCTACTGCCTGCTTCCTCATCCCTACTCCTTCATCTTTATGGATTTAAAATCTCTAATTCGCGATATCCCAGACTTTCCTAAACCCGGCATTTTATTTCGGGATATAACTACTTTACTGCGTGATCCAGAGGGATTACGCTATACTATTGACTTTTTCACAGAAAAATGTATTGAGTCGGGATTGAAGGCGGATTATATTGTGGGTATGGAGTCCCGTGGGTTCATATTTGGCCCTCCCTTAGCTTACAAACTAGGCGCAGGTTTTATTCCCGTCCGGAAAACTGGCAAGTTACCCGCAGCAGTTCACTCAATTGAATATGAATTAGAGTATGGTACAGACTGTTTGGAAATACATCAAGACGCTTTGCATCCAGATAGCCGGGTTCTAATTGTGGATGATTTGATTGCTACAGGTGGTACAGCCAATGCAACAGCAAAGTTAGTGCAGAAGTTTGGCTGCGAACTTGTGGGGTTTGGGTTTATTATCGAGCTACAGGATTTACAAGGACGGAAAAATTTACCCGATGTGCCGATAATTTCCCTCATTGAATACTAGTTAGACTGTTGTATTTCGTCTAATTTAGCGCGTACTGCTTGGATATCTTGCCACATTAACCATTTAGGTGCGCCTACTTCCTTAGAAGGGTTACGCAACAAGTAGGAAGGGTGAAAAATTGCCATACATAAACGCCCTTCCCACTCTAGCCACTGACCGCGAATTTTTGTAATCCCCCTTTTATCACCAGTGATACCTTTAACCGCAGTTGCACCTGTGAGTAAAATTATCTTCGGGTCAACAAGACGAATTTGTTCGAGGAGATATGGTTTACAAGCCGCTATTTCATCAGGGCTGGGGACTCGGTTTTTTGGGGGGCGACATTTATTTATATTGGCAATATATATATCGTGTTCGGTACTCAGATTCACAGATGCTAAAATTTTTTCTAGTAACTGTCCCGATCTACCTACAAATGGTAAACCGGTTTCATCTTCGTTTTGACCTGGAGCTTCTCCGATGAGCATAATTGGTGCTTGGAGATGACCACGCCCCACCACAGCATGAGTCCGATTGTCTCCCAAGCCACAACGGTGGCACTGATTACAATCCTCTGCCAACTCGGTCATATTGTTGTATGTTCCGGGTGTAATGGGAATTTTGGCGCTTGAGGGGATTAAATCTCGTGGTTTCGAGTTGGTGTCATCGAAGAGGGTGAGTTGGATGTCGCTGCTCATTAAAATTAGAATTTTAGGATTAGCACCAGATGGCACTATTGCTTACTGAGTCAAGATATTACCATTGTATCGATTCAAGTGGCGATGACGAACCGCGAACCCAGGCATCCTTTTGATTCTCACTCAGCAACTCAAAATATTAAGATATTGATCAAGCTTTGGCTTTTTATTGAGATAATTTCCAAAGGGTACGCGTTACTCTGCTGACTTTTTCAAGAGGAATAGATGACGATTAAGCGGTTTGTTTTATTTTTTTTCCTAACACCGATAGCAATCCTGTTGTCAGTTTTGTCTTTATTTGATACTTTACAGAAGCCGCAGTTCCAAAGTCGTCTGGAATTGTACCAAACTAATATTGCTCTACAAGCCCAAGCTTGGCAGCCAGAAGATAGTAATGACGAAAGTTTGTCAGCAATTCAAGCATCAATTCTGACAGAGAACCCCCTAGAAAGTGCGACAAAGCAATATCAGCAGGTGCGTCAGTCAGTCCAAACTAATTTGGAAAAGGCTCAAAAACAACTGGCTCAATTTCAAGCTATTCCCTTACCCCCTAAACCTTTACCAAATACACCTGCTGACACTCAGGCTTCTAGTCAAGAAAAGCAGAAAAATGTGCAGCAATCTCTTCAGCAACTGCAAAAATTACAAGCTGATTTAGATTTACGTTTAGGAATTTTACAAGCAAAACAAGCACAAACCGATACAGCTATTAAAATTTGGGGTGAATTAAAGCAGAACCTTGAACTTAATCCACAATTGCGGGAAACTGCGGCTGTGTTGAATGGAATATGGAGTGATCCGCCTCGATTGCTACCTAATTCTCAACAGCTGATTAACAAAAATTTAGATGGCTGGTTTCGCTATACTTCTTTAATTCAACTTTACCAACTCCAACAACGACAAGAAGCTTTATCAACAATTCAGGCCGAACAACAAGAAGCTGCGACCCAAGCTGTGGTGAAATTAGCTCTAATTGCCACAATTCCCACTGCGACAGCATTAACTGGTCTAATTTTACTGCTTTTCTTGATTGGTCAGCGTTTGATCAAGGGGAAAGCCGCTTTATTAGCTCAAAATGCTGATTTATCTTGGTCAACGCCTTGGGATGTGGAAACGATTTTACAGGTTTTTGTCATCGGCTTTTTCTTTATGGGGCAACTGTTTGTACCTGTTTTGGTCACGTTACTTCCCATCCCGCGCCCCATTGTCAATGTCCGACTTCAAGCTTTGTCTGTTTTAGTGAGTTATATGATGGTGGCTTCAGGGGCGCTGTTGGTGCTTTATTTCTCACTCAAGCGCTTTTTTCCACTACCAGAAAATTGGTTTCGCTTCCGGTTGCAGGATCGGTGGATTTTCTGGGGATTTGGGGGCTATTGCGCTGCTTTACCGATAGTAGTAGTAGTTTCGTTGATTAACCAACAATTATGGCAGGGTCAGGGTGGTAGTAATCCTTTGTTACAGTTGGCGCTGGAAAGCCAAGATACTGTGGCTCTGGGGCTGTTTTTCTCTACTGCGGCGATCGCTGCCCCAATTTTTGAAGAACTGCTGTTTCGGGGCTTTTTACTGCCCTCTCTGACTCGT